>JAQTNZ010000128.1 GCA_028713595.1 Methylovulum sp.
ACCTGCCCTTTGTGCATCCGGCGGAACCGTGCAAAATAGGATTCGGCTTGGTTGGTGCATTCGCCGCCTTCACCTTTGTAGCGGTCTTGGTGGTTGATGCGCTTCATGGCGAACTTGGCATGTAATGCGTCATAACATTTGGCTTCATCGGCATGGATGGTGGCCTCGCCGTTAATATGGCTTTCCGCCAGTTTCCTTATGTCGGCTTGGTTTTCTGACTTCACCACGAAGGTTTTGGTTTTTACCGCGCCTTCGCCCTCTTCGCCGCGTTCGCGGATGGTGATGATGCAACGCTTGTTGGGGTTTTGGTTATCGACCAGCCGCAAGTCCTTACGGTCGGCCTTTTCGTTTTCAGGGCGGACATAGCCGTTCACATAAGCCCCGTCAATCTCGACCACCCCCTCCAATTTGTCGGCACTGTCCGAATTTGCGCCCAATGACTCCCTAATCTTGTGCATCAGCACGAAAGCCGTCTTATATTGCACGTCCAGATCACGCGACAATTGCAGGGCAGAAAAGCCTTTGGCGGTATTGGTAAACAGCGCGACCGCGCCAAGATAAATCCTCAAGGGTAGTTTGTGGTGGGCGAACAGAGTGCCGGACGTGATGCTAAAGGTGTGGTTACAGCCTTTGCAACGCCATTGCTTGCGGGTCTTGATGAAATAATGCTTGTCGGTAAGGCCGCAGGTGGGGCAAGCAGGGTCATTGTCGCCCCAACGGGATTCCTTGAACAGGTCAAAAGCGGACTCATCGGTCAGGGTGAAGATTTGCATCAATGACAGTGAACGGGCTTTTGCTGATAGTAGGAAATGTTGTGCCATGTTGCTGTCTCCAGTAATCTCCAAATGTGGGGATATTTTAACATACATGGAGATTTATACAAACAAATATGGAGATTTATGCTACATTTGTGTAGAATTTTTTCCACTAATGAAAATACGGAGCAATAGAAATGTCAGAGCAAGCAGAATTGGATTGGAACAAGGTGGCAAGCGGCACGCTTAAGGCCGAACTGGCGAGGGCCAGTATAGGCTATGAGGAGTTGACGGAACGCCTAGCGGCGATAGGGATAGAGGAAACTTATAAGGCGGTGGCGGCCAAGATTAACCGTGGCTCGTTCAGCTTTGCCTTTTTTGTCCAGTGCATGAAGGCGTTAGGTATTGATAATATCAGAATAAATTAAGGTTTATAATTATGTACACGGAGATAAACGCCGCCATTCAAGCATCAAAAACAATACTTAACATTATCAATGCCAATAAAGGTATTCTGAAATACAACGAATTAAATGCCGCTGTTTCTGAAGTTTACTCAAAACTAAATTCAGTTCAGATATCCGTATCGACGCTTTTGGAGGAAAATCAATCTCTCAAGCAGCAAATAGCTGAGATGCGAGAAAAAGAACTTAACAATGAAACATTTGATGGTGAGTTCTCGCATTATAAGCTTCATGAAATGCCATCTGGAGCGTTCGTTTACAAAATTAAGCCAGAGCATTACAGGGAGGATTGCGTCACTTATATTTGTACAGATTGCGCTCGCAACAGGAAGATAAGCCCATTTAATACGTTCTTTAATGGGGCTATGTTTGTTTGTGATGATTGCCATAAAAATGTCAAGACAGGATGGAAGCCGGGAGAGCATAAGAAACCATGAATATAAGTTAGCAATGCCTTTATTTTAAGGGTGTTTCCTCATGAAATTATTGACGGTTTCCCGTTTGGGCATATAGACATACACAATACCGAAAGCATCACCAATATATTAAATATGGAGTAAAAATGGCAGACAAAATAAACAAAAATGGATTAACGGAGTCTATTCCTGATAGGAAACCCCCAGAACGACCCGCTTTTGATTCAGCTACCATATGCCCAGGCCTAGAAGGCTTTGACAACGACAGGCGGCTATATGTAAAGAATTCCATGCCTCCCGTGCCAAACAAAAATAGAGACGATAACAATAAAGAGGATAAATGAACACGAAAGAGCGGCTAAACTTATCTGATGAAAACTACAACCTCTTGTTTGATATAAGAAGGTCGATCAGGTATCACGAGCGCAGGATGGCTTTTTTTTATTTTGTTCAAAATGTAACTAATTTTTTTACCCTTCTTATGGTTGGCGTGGTTGTTATGGATTTCGCTAAAGAAGGGAAGGCTCCAGAATGGATGGTCTATATTGGGGTGGTGGCCGCACTACTGTCAGCTTTAGATTTAGTAATCGGGCTGTCTAAGCGATCTGCATTGCACTCAGCATTGCGCGAAAAATTTGCAAACCTTGAGATAGAGATTATTTCAGGCCCACCAGATACGGAAGTATGGAGCGATTATTTAAAGCAACGGTTGATTATAGAAAAAGATGAGCCAGCGATATATTACGCCATAGATGGCTTATGCCGTAATGAATTGCTTATTGCAGAAGGGTTTTCTCCCAAAAAACCAGACGATATAAAGTATTTTGCAAAGATTGGTTGTTTCCATCGCATGACCTCCCAATTCTTAAGATGGGAAAATACGTTTTCCTTTTAGAGCAATTATTAATAGCCTAAACAATAGGCCGGGCTACCCAATAGCGCGGCTTTTCTTTGTGCGCCTGCTACATAATACCGCGAATTTCTAAATCGCCTATGCGGCGGTGAACTTTTTTCTTTCTGTCATGGTACGCACCTTTAATTTCTAAATCGCCTATGCGGCGGTGAACGAGAAAGCGGCAAAGATGGTCACACGCACGGCTTTCTAAATCGCCTATGCGGCGGTGAACAGTAGTCATGGCTGTTCTCTCATATAGATTATTTTCTAAATCGCCTATGCGGCGGTGAACTAGTCATGGCTGTTCTCTCATTTTCAGGTTATTTTCTAAATCGCCTATGCGGCGGTGAACAAGGCTGGTGTTTAAAGCAGTGGCTACTAATCTTTCTAAATCGCCTATGCGGCGGTGAACGGTAAGATAAAAGCATTGACTTTAACTAAAAATTTCTAAATCGCCTATGCGGCGGTGAACTGGCCTTATTCAGACCAGAACCTTGAGTATACAAGGGTTACGGGGGATTTGGCAACAAAATACAATGTTTTTTCATGCCCCAGTAACCCATTGATTAGGTTAGGTTAATTTTTAAGCCGAAATTTATTCCTATTTTTTCTTTTAATGCGATTTTTTGTCAAAAATAGGGTAGCCCGCCCGTTAAGGTTAGGCCCCAGCTATTGGCGCGTAACGGTTGTTCCGGCTTATCGGTGGTGATGGCTTCCGTCACCGGAAACGTGACCATATCTCCTTCCGGCCTGGGGATGCTCAGGTAAATGTAAGGCGCGTTGGGGTGCTTGGGCGGTTGCTGCGGGGCTTGCGGTGTTGCCGTTTGATCCGATGCTTTTTTTTCTAAAAAAGTATGATGGCGTTTTTGATAACTGCCGCTGCTGGTTTTTTCTTGGCGGAGATAACGCCGATAGCAGACCCATTGTCCGGTTGTCGGGACGGTTAGGATTTTGCCGGGGTCGGCGCGGCCTTCCAGCATCAGGCTGTGCATAAGCTTATGGGCGTTGAGCATGGATAGCAAAGTGTCAGGGCCAAACACGCGCAAGATAGGGCCGGTAGTGCCACCGCTCAGGCGTTGGTGGGCGGATGAAGTGGGGGCTTGCCAGCGCGGGAAGGCAATGGCTAAGGGATTACCCTCTTCGACATTGCCGTGGGCGCGGTTGATGCCGTGCAGCACCGCCAGCAAGCGGGAGGTGGCATCGCTAATGCCGTCAGGGTCGTCCCCTTGGAACAGAAGGATGTCGGTGTAGTGCATCATTTGGCGGGTTCCGCTTTGGCCTTTTTGCCTTCGCCGCCCAACACGCCACCACGCACGATTACGGACATGAAAAAGTAATCGTCAGGGGTCAGTTGCGGGTCTTGTTGCAGGCGGGCGAGTTCTTTGTCGAGCTTGCCGATGATGTCGTAGAAATGGCGGGCTTTTTTGTTGTCACGGTAAACCATGCTTTCCGTGGTGACGACTCCGTAAGGTTCGGCGGCGATGGCGCGGTTGTCGCCTAAACTTTCATCATACCAAGTGTCGATGGTGCGGATGGCGTTGCCGACTTTTTGCTCGTGCAGGATGGCTTGGTACTGGTCGGCGCTGATGCGGCGTTTGGCAAGGATTTTACTGATCTCGCGCCCGTCGGTGTCCTTATCTTTGTTGGTGGCAAATTCTTGGCTGGGGTAGACGGTCGCGCCCGCACCGATGACGGCTTCGGCTTTCAGGTTGACACGCAAGCCGTGTTTCCACGCGTCCGCCCCTTGGGCGCAGAGTGCGGCGGCGATATGGTCACGCAGGGTTTCGAGTTGTTGTTGTACGGCGGTATCGCTGATGGCGGCAATTTTTAGGCAGTCCTTGGCGGCAATGTTGAGGGCATCAACGTGGATGCTTTCGGCCTCTGCCATGCCGCTGGCTTGGTAGCTTAAGATAAGGGTGAGTTTGCCGTTGTCGGCTTGGGCGACTTGGCTACGGTTGCGCCACAACCACCGTCCGTTCGCCATGTTCATGACATAACGCTCCGCCAACAACTGCCAGCCGCCTTGGTCGGTGAAGTGCTGGTGATAAGGCCCGTAAGTGTCCATAAACGCGGGGTCGTTGCTCATGCACGAGTGCGCGGTGTTGGCTAAAAAGCTGATATGGCCTTCGATGATAAGGGTGTCGTAACCAATTGGCAAGGTGGCTTTTTCCACGCTTTGCAAGTTGGCATTGCGGGGGTTCTTCTCGCTTTTCTCGTCATTGGTTTTGGCAAGATGGCCTTGCAAAACGCTACTGTCCATAAAATTGCTGATCGTACCGCGCAGGGCTTCCAGCGTGACCAACACGGGTTGTGAGTCTTTGGGGCCGGTGCTGCGGGTGGCGGAAAAGGCGAAAATGCTGGGTTCTAATGAGCGGGTGAAGGCCAGGGTGGAGGGGTGTTTGTATTTTTCGGTCATGGTTTAATCCTTATTTGTTGGTGAGTTAAAAAACTATGTCAGCATCGTTTAAGTCAACTTGGCGTGTGCCGATGACGTTATCGCCGCGTTTGTCCGGTTGCCAAAAATAATTGCCTTCTTGGTACGGGTTATGGGTTTTGCGTATGGATGCAACGGTGCGGAAACGGATGAGAGTAAACACGGGTTCGGCAAACGCATGGGGGAAACCTTGGCGGCTACCCAAGCGTTGTTGCGGGGCTTCCAGCAATTGGTAGCCAACCGCCATAGGCCGATAACGGCCTTGGCCTTTTAACGGCAGCCAAGCTGGACGTTCCGGCAGGGACAGGCCTTTTTTTTGTTCTTCGGCGGTTTCATCGCCTGCCCAGCGGCGCATGGGTGCGGTCAAAATATCAAAACCTTGCCAGCCTTCATGTTCACGCGCGGCGGCCACCAAATGCCCCGCATCTTCCAGCATGTAAAAATACGATGGCAAGTGGCATAAGGCGCGTGTAAGGGCGGGTGTTTGCCCATCTTCTTCAAACACACGGATGATGATAGGTTGGGCATGGCTGACCGGATGGATGACCCCACCCGCCAAACGCAAGCCCAACAAGGCTTGGGTGAGCAAATCTTTATCAACAGGCCCGTCACTGGTCAAGTCCAGCAACAAATAGGCATTAAGGCTAGTGCGGCGGTCATCAATAGTCGGATGTTGTACCCCCCGCGCACTGACATCAGCCAATTGTCCGGCGCGGTAGCGGACATATTTGGCATGGCCACGGTGCAATTGGGCTTCACCAATAACGGGGGCGATACCATTGAGCGTATAGGCATCTTTGCCTAAGCGATGCTGCAAAGCCACGGCCAAGCCTGTCCATGCCGTCAACGGCGGCACGGCGCTTAAAAAAATGCCGTCTGACAAGGCATTGGCTTGGCTAACGCTGAATTCGCCAATAGCGACAAGGTAACGGATGCTCATGCTTGCGTCTCCAATTGATAGGCTTGCAAAGAGTCCAAGACTAAAGCCTGGATTTTTTCGTAGCGGTCGCCGGCACCTGCAAATTTGTCAAACGGCCCTAGCCATTTTTGCGTGATGCTGTTGGCGATAATCGCTAGTTGCTGGCCATCAGCCGTGCCAAGCAGTAGCGACAAATGCGGATGTTTGGGCGAAATATCGGCAAAAGCTGTTTGAAAATTCAGCGCGTCTTCATGCTGGCTGTCCAGCAAGCTTTTGCAAAGGGTGATGTCTTCCAGTAAATCGTCCAGTAACTGCCTAATATGGACAGACAATTTTTGTGTGATGCGCTGGATGGGCAAATCAGTATAAGGATTGGACAAGGCCGCTAGTTCTTTACCGTGCAACATGTTGGCTTGGATTAACGCGGCGGGGCGATGTATCAAGCGTTGCAGCCGACCCAGATAATCCCGTTTAACAGGCGGTGGCAAAATTTTCGGGTGTTGTTGCCTACCGGAAAAATCCATCATCACGGCGGCAATGTTACGCGCATTAGTGCCGCCGTATTCCGCCGCTTCAATATCAAACAAAGGGCGCGGACTTTCTTGGCCTGACGAATAACCTTCCTTACGCCACTGCCCCAACCATGAACAGGCGGCAACGCTGAACACTGGGCTGATGCTTAACCATTCCCCATTGGCATCGCTGAGCAACACTTGGGCTTGCAATGGTGATAGTTGGACAGGTTGCCGTTGCGCTTCGTTTTGCCATCGGCCTATCGTGCCATCATCCATGCCAAGGGCTTGTAAGGCGATGGTCAAGCGCGGGTCTTTATCCAACAACAACGCCATAACTGAGGTGGGCTGGCCTTGCCAATAGAACGCCAACTCAAAAAAGAACCTTGCCCCTACCAAAGTGGCATCCCCTTCAATGGTTGCGGTGGCCAAACTGGCCTCACTGGCGGCGATTGCCGAGAGGTCGCCGCAAGCTTGCTTGCAAAAGCGTGGTGCGCCCTCGTTGGCGGGGTTGCGGGTTTTGGGGATATGGGTGGCAAGACGGGTGGTGGCCTTGTTCAGTAACGCACTGATAGCCGTCAAACGGGTGGCGTTCCAATAATCCGGTTGTTCCAAAATATCCAGCCAATCAGCAGGTTTGTCGTTTTTGTTGACCAAGGCTAAGGCTAGGCTTAGCAGCGATTGCAGTTCGGCTTGGTTTTGCAAACGGATACGGAACGGATCAGTACCGGCGGCTTGGAAAAGTTGGCGGGAAAACGATTTG
>JAQTNZ010000129.1 GCA_028713595.1 Methylovulum sp.
TATCCGTAGCCAATTTTTGAACAATATCAAACAGGCTTATGACACCAGCCCTGATTTGGAAAACTTGCTGCTTGACGGTTTCTTTGTCGAAGCCATTAAGGCCGCTGATGCGGGCTGGCGTAAGGCGGTGATTTTAGGCATTGAAGCCGGTATCCCCACCCCCGCCTTTGCCTCCGCGTTGGCCTATTATGACGGCTACCGCACCGAACGCTTGCCCGCCAATTTGCTGCAAGCGCAACGCGATTATTTTGGGGCGCACACTTATGAGCGTACCGATAAGCCACGCGGCGAGTTTTTCCATACCGATTGGACAGGCCAAGGCGGTAAGGTGGCCTCGACGACTTATACGGTTTAGTTTGGGTTAAACATATGCACTGCGGCACTATTCTGGGGAGTTTGGTAAGCGATAGCTTTACAAGGCTATCGCCAAATAGCCAGAAGTCGTTGGAAAAAATGTGTTGAATTGTTTGATTTAACTAAAAATAAATTCATTTACTTGTTATTGGGGCCAATTCAACACCTACCTTGGCGAAAGTATTGCTTGTCACTCCCAGCAAATACCCCCTTACTGTTTTGCCTGTGATGATAGGTCTGCCGCCCCGTGCAGATCATCGGCCCTTTAACCTTATTGGCACTTAAAAATCCTATGAAAGCAGAACCCTGTACTTATGTTATTTTCGGTGCCACTGGCAACCTGTCCCGCATTAAACTGATGCCCGCGCTGTACCGTCTGGATGCCGCTGGCCGCTTGCCTGACGGCACCCGGATTTTGGCGATGGGACGGCGCCCTTGGGATCAGCAAAAATGGCGGCAAGAAGTCCATGATATGGTGCAAGCCAAGGCCAAGGACGATTTTGATGAGGCGGTGTTCCAACGCTTTAGCGACCGTCTGCATTATCATCAAGGTGACATTAGCCAACCCGAATGCTATTCGGGCTTGGCGGACACGCTGGCGCGGAAAGAGTTTTCGCAAAACATCGCCTTTTACTTGTCGATTAGCCCGGCGGACTTTGGCCCGGTGATGAGCATGTTAAGCGCCAACCAGTTGTTCATTGAAGAAAGCGGCTGGCGGCGGGTGATTATCGAAAAGCCGTTCGGTTATGATTTGGACAGCGCCCAAGCCTTACAGAAGCGGATTAGCCAGTATTTGGCGGAACAGCAAATCTACCGTATTGACCATTATCTGGGCAAAGGCATGGTGCAGAACGTGTTGGTGTTCCGCTTCGCCAATGTCATGCTGGAACCGTTATGGAACCGCAATTATATCGACCATATCCAAGTCACCCATTCGGAAAGCATCGGCATAGACAGCCGGGGCGATTATTATGACAGCGCCGGGGCGTTGCGCGATATGTTGCAAAGCCATTTGCTGCAATTGCTGACGCTGGTGACGATGGAGCCGCCGGTGTCGATGGAGGCCGAATCTTTGCGGGATGAAAAGGTCAAGGTGTTAAAATCGATACGCCCTATCCCTAAAGAAGCTGTCCATGCTCAGGCTTTCCGTGGCCAATATGCCAAGGGCATGATTAACGACGAAAAGGTCAAGGGTTATTTGGATGAGGTCAATATCCCACCGGGCAGCACTACCGAGACGTATGCGTCAATGAAGCTGTATATCGACAATTGGCGCTGGCGGGGCGTGCCGTTTTATATGCGTACCGGCAAACGCATGGCGAAAGCGCAATCGACCATCTCGATTTGTTTCCGCCATCCGCCCTTACAGTTTTTTCGTGACACCAACGTGCATTGTATGAACCCCAATTGGGTGCTGTTAGGCATACAGCCGGAAGAATGTATCCGCATTGAAATGACCGTGAAAGAGCCGGGCTTGGAAATGAGCACCCGCACCAGTAGTTTGGATGCCAGTTTCCGTAACGAAAATGAAAAAGCGGTCGATGCTTACGAAGATTTGTTGCTGGATGTGATGAAAGGCGACCGTTCCTTGTTTTTGCGCTTTGACGAGGTTGAATATGCTTGGCGTATTGTTGACCCGATCTTGCAAACGTGGGCGGTTGAGCGCGATTATATCGCCACTTACCCCGCCGGCTCGTGGGGGCCTGAAGACAGCCGCTTATTTGATAAAGAAAGCCAATCCTGGCGTAGTTCCTTAACACCGGAGTGTAAATAAATGCAAGAAAATAGCCGCTGGCATCCTTTGGCGACCGCTGACGAAGTCGCCGCCGTTGCCTGCCAACATATCCTTAAGTCCGCCCGGCAAGCCATTGCCGAACGCGGCACGTTTAAGCTGGTGCTGGCAGGTGGCACGACCCCTGAAAAAGTATACCGTTTGTTGGCCGAAACCGCTGCCGATTGGGGCAAGTGGGTGATTTATTACGGTGATGAGCGTTGTTTGCCCGCCGACCATGCCGACCGCAACAGCATGATCGCCCAGCAAACCCTGTTGGATCATGTGCCGATTCCGGCGGAACAGATATTTACCTTACAGGCCGAACTCGGTGGCGAAGCCGCCGCCGAACAGTATCGGCCCATTGTCGCCGCCGCCCTGCCTTTTGATATGGTGTTGTTAGGCCTAGGTGAAGACGGGCATACTGCCAGCCTGTTCCCAGGCCATGTCCATGACCCGGACGAGTTGGTCCATGCCGTGTATAACTCGCCCAAACCGCCACCTAAACGGGTTTCCATCAGCGCGAAAGCGTTAAGCGACACCCACGAATTGCTGTTTTTGGTTACTGGCGCGAACAAGCGCGAAATAGTCAAGGCTTGGCGGGCCGGTGCGGATTTGCCGGTTGCCACTATACAGCCGGAAACGACTTTGGACGTTTATATTGATAGCGATGCTTACCAGGCCTAGCTTTTAATGTAGGTAGCTTTAAACGGCCAAGTTTTTGGGTTTAACCCACAGATACCGGGAGCCGTTTGTGGTGGGCACTTTGATACCTCAGGAGAGCCTTGCCGAACCATGGGCGGCTCTCGTGTCCTGTGGGTATAACCGCCCACCCCCCCCATTCGACCAGCTCACGGCAGGCTTCGACAAGTTCCACCACAGGGGGCACTGCCATTAAGTTAAGAAATTGTTTTTAACAATTAGACTATTAATAAGTACACACTCGTTCCCACGCGCTGCGTCACTGCCATTAAGTTAAGGATTTATATTTTTATTTCAATAAGACAGTAAAAACCACCGACTTAAGGTCGTAGTAAGTTAATCCGTTCGTGGTGAGCTTGTCGAACCATGACCGGATTAACCGTCCACCCTTCGACCAGCTCCACTACAAGGGTGGTCTGGGGACAGGCGAACGGCTAATCCTATCTTGTTGAAATTACAGGCACAAATCCTTAACTTAATGGCAGTGCAGGGGGGGGGCTGGGGACAGGCGGACGGTTAAGCCTATCTTGTTGAAACTACAAGTGCAATTTCTTAACTTAATGACACTAGGCAAGATGCCCTGCCAAACCGTTATGGAACCGTATTTGCAGCACCCGTCATTACGGCGTTGTACCTTTTAACCGAAGCCACTGCTTCCTACCTGAGAATTTTATGATTAAAGCCATTCACCTTACGTTTATCCTGTTGTCTGTGTTCAGCTTTGTCGGTCGGGTCATTTTGTCAGAAACCCATCCCGCCTTTCTCAAACAACCAGCGATTAAGGTCGCCCCGCACATCATCAACACCTTATTATTGCTCAGTGGGGTGATTTTGGTGTTCCAAGGCCAATGGCTGTCGGGTGAAACGGGTTGGCTCTTGGCGAAAGTCATAGGCTTGATAGGCTACATCGGCTTAGGTATCGTCACCCTGCGCACCCGTGGCCGCAACCGCTGGCTGGCCTTTGCCGGAGCGATGGCCTGTATCGTCTATATCGGCATAGTCGCCGTGACCAAAAACCCGTTCTTTTTCTTGTAGGCGGTTGCTTAAGGCCCCATCGCCATTAAAAAATGCAAACCATACCAACAGCAGCGCCGTTATCCGCCGGGCAAAAAAAGGAACTGGCTGACATTAAAAGGCGCTTTGCCCATTTGACCCTGACTGGCGAAAACAGCCCGTTTGACCTGTTGCAACTGTATCCTGAAACCGCTGACATCGCCCTGTTATCCGAGCAACTGACTGACCTTAAACACTGTCTGGACAGTTTCAGGCCGTTATCGGCGGAACAGGTGACGCATTTGCATGAAGTGTTTGATACCGAATACACCTACGAATCCAACCGCATCGAGGGAAACACCCTGACTCTGATGGAAACCGACCTGATTATCAACAAAGGGCTAACGGTGGGCGGCAAAAAAATGCAAGAGCATTTGGAAGCGGTCAACCATAAACAGGCCATTGACTATATCAGAAGCCTTGTTGACAGCCATCAAGACCTCAGCGAAGACACCTTAAGGAAACTCCATGCGATTGTCCTGATGGGCATAGACTTTAAAAATGCCGGTTTTTGGCGGACGGATCGTGTCCGTATCTTAGGCAGTAGGCACGTTTGCCCGAACCCTATCAAAATACCCCAGCTTATGGGCGAGTTTTTCGCCTATTATGCCGCCAATAAAAACACCCTGCATCCGGTCATCTTATCCGCAAACATGCACGAGCAGCTAGTGACCATCCACCCGTTCATTGACGGCAACGGCAGGACGGCAAGGCTAATCATGAACCTGATCTTGCTCAAACACGGCTACCCCATCACCATCATCTCCTCCGAAACCCAAGCGCGGGACGCGTATTACCAAACCTTGGAAAAGGCGCAAATCTCAGCGGACAGGGACAATAGCGATTTTATCAGGCTGGTGGCCTTGTGTGTGAAAAAATGGCTGTTGGTTTACTTGGACATGCTGTCAGGCAGCATCGGCGAAGAGAGCCAGGACAAAGGCTATTATTTTTTTAAGAGGATTGAGGGGCAGTTGCGGGGGTGATTGTTGCAGTTGCGTAGGGTGCGGGCGTGGGTGTACTGCGCCTTACCGCATTAGGCACGGCCACTTTCCCATAGGCGGCCTTCACGGATAACCGAGCAATGGTAACAACCACTCGACTTGCCATCTAGGTTGTACCACCCGTGTTTACCCCCAACCGCTTCACAGTTTTCGGCTTTCTCTGCCACGCCCAAGTTGATAATCCACCAAGGCAAATGGGTACGCAGCCAAGTGCGCCACCGATAGGGATGGCCAAAATCCCAGTATTCTATAGTTACCTTCATCTTCATGATATTGCATTCCCATGGCGCGTAGACCCGAAAAAACGGCATGGCCGCCCGTTGGGTGGCACAATCCCGACTGGACAGCATTTTTCATTTTTATCAATCTAACGGGAATGATGCGACTTGTACGCCCGATTTAGCGTTAAAAATATACTGTGTGTTGGTTTGTGTCAGGCCATCATAAATAATAACGGCGACGTTTATATCGTTAAAACCTGCAATTGAGACAGGCTTTAATGACAGGCCATCAGGCAATGGAATGATATTGATAACATCACCCGTACTGCCATCCCTGATTTCAATCTGGCTACTGGCATCCGCCAAAATACGCAAAATAGCGAGGTCTTTTTTAGTGTTTTTATTCAAATCCACCAAGCCTACCGAACCCACAATGCTGGGGGTGACAGAAACTTTTGCGCTAACAGATAATGTATAATTTATTGGCTCAACGTTGGGTGCATACAAACTGTAACAATAGATATAAAAAACACCTGCCCCTAAGCTTTGAGTAAAGCTCGACACGGTGGTATCAAATGCGTTAATTGTCCCGTGACGGAGATCTCTACCCGTACCATCAACTAAATAAAAATAGCTTACAGAGCTATTGCCTACTTTGTTACGAAAGCTCACCGTTACATTGGTGCTTGATTCGGTTAGGGTAAAGTGATAATAATCGTGACGGCCATTGCTATCTATTGTAAAGGTGCCATCCAATACATCATTAACGGATAAGGTATTGGATTGTGAGCGACTGTCATTAGGCTCGCTTTCAACACCTGCATTTACAGTTAATGGCACACCTAACAGCGTAGCGGAAAGTAATAACTGCGCGATAATTTTGTTCATGATAATATCCTTGCCCGCTTAATTTTTAAGAGCCGAGCTTTTTCAAAGCGGGATAACTGAAAAGCCTAACGTATTTTTCCTAATGGTGTTCGTTTTATTGAATGTTTGCTATTTTCTGTTTTAGCGAGGTAGCCCGTATGCAGCGATAGCGGAATACGGGCTACCTCGGCTTCGATATGCCGTATCATATTGTACTGTATCGGCATGGGATGTCGAAATGCGGTATTGCGTGGTTCCGATCCCAGTATTCCACTATCGCCGCATACGGGCTTGCTACGTTATGCCATTGAAATTAAAGTCATATCCCATTAACTTAATGGCAGTGATGTAGTACATGGGAACGGGTAATTAATATTTTTTACCTCTAACAGTTACACTAATATCATCACCTGATTTAACAACTAACCCCGCTTTTTCACAGTCATAGTTTATTGTTTGATTTTGTGAAATGGCGATGCTTTGAGCGGTGGTATTATTTGTACACCGAACGGAATAAGGAGGTTTTGCCCATGAAATCGTACCTTTCACTGGCACGGGATAAAGCTTCCAGTCTTTTGAAGCATTTGATACCCTAAAGGTGTCAACAACACCTTCAAATCCTCCATCATATTGATTATTATACCAATATCCAGGAACTGATTCACCCAGTGTGGGAATGTCAATTGCCGAGGTGTGATTGCCGCCCGCACCTAATAGCTGGGTATTTTGCGCATTTGAAGCGACTTCTTTCCCATTAAGGGCAATTGCTTGCCCTCCCTTGCCGAAACTAAAGCCAATGGTGTTCCATTGGCCAAAACGGAACGAAGTACCTTTTGCAGCCAATGTCTGGGCAGGAGTGGTGCCATATTTTGAGGTTGCCAAGTTAATAGAGATGTCACCATTATTACAGGCATAAAACCATGCACTGCCTGGATAAAATACATCCCCACCTTGCACATCCGTCGTAAATATCAACGCGCATTGGTTATTTGTTGAAAGCTGATAGTTATTGTAAGAATAAGCGGAATCTATTTTGATGCTGGTTTCAATGGTCCCTGAGGTTGGCATTCCTTGAGAATAGGGATATTGCACTCTACTTTCAGACGTTCTTGTGAATCTTGCTCCTTTCCCGGTTGGCGTGTTTTCATATGTCAAGCCGTAAGGGATTCCAGA
>JAQTNZ010000130.1 GCA_028713595.1 Methylovulum sp.
GGAGGGTGTCGCTATTGCCGATGTGGAACTGACGCGCCTAAACCAAGTGCGCACCTCGTTTCCTGTTTTAAATCACCGACGTTTTAACTGTGAATGATATGAAGGTTATTGTTAAAGGTTTTTTCTTAAGTATAGCCCTGTCCGCCTGTGGCGGCGATGATCCACGTTACCGGAGCACCGAAATGCTTGAGCGCCCGCCGGTACTGGTCACGCATAAATCGACGACAGAGCCGGTGGTATTGGAAGATGATAGCGTCATCCCTAAGCGCAAGCATAAAAAAGGCTTGCAGGACGATGTCTACCTGACCCCCTCAAAACCACCGATAATCAACATCAAACAACCTTATGATATGGCTTGGGATACGCTTAAACTGGCCTTAACCCAAAGCCAGATTAAAGTCACTGACCAAGTACGCGACAAAGGCTTGTTTTTTGTCTCCTACAACCCAAAATCTTTAGTAGGCATGGTGACTTCGCTGGTCAACAAAGAAGAAAAAGAAGTTATCTATGTGGTGACGGTTGACAAAAACGCGCAAGAAACCCGCGTCAGCATCAAAAAAGCCACCGAAGCCGAACAAAAAAACTCACTGGAGCAACGGGCCATGGATCAAGAAGCCGACGATGATGCCGACGCTTTGTTATATCAGTTATATGAAACCTTGCATGATGATTTGATGATGATATAAGGACACCTTAGGGGTGCGGAAAACCGGCGCGAGGCTTTAAAAGCATAGCCCGTCCTATCTCTAACGCTTAGCCCCTTGGCAACTAGCGGGCAAGATGCCCGCGCTCCTCAATAAAAACCGAAAACATAACCATTTGCACTATAGTTTAAACGTATTTGCCACAAAAAAATAAGACCCAACCCGTCTTGCCCGCCTTAACTTAAACCGCCTGCGCGCTTTTTAGCCTGCGGCGTGGATGACACTATGAATTTATTAAACCTTGCCAGACAAGCTATCCTGACCCCCGCCGGTTTACAGGACAGTGATATTGAAACCATCATGAACCGCTTGCTCAGCGTGCCTGTTGATGCCGCTGACATCTATTTCCAAGCCACCCACTCCGAATCATGGGTGATGGAGGGCGGCATCATCAAAGAAGGCAGCCACAATATCGAACAGGGTGCGGGAGTCCGCGCCGTCGCCGGTGAAAAAACCGGCTTTGCCTACAGTGACCGCTTAGAACTGCCGGTGTTGCTGGAAGCGGCCAATAATGTCAACGCCATCTTAAAACAAGGCCAAGACGCGCAGGTCAACCTAAAACACGCCGCCATCCCAACGCGCTACTATCCCTTTGCCAACCCCTTAAAATCGCTGGCAGACCCCGATAAAATCGCGCTGTTGCAAGCCGTGGACAGTGCCACCCGCAAACTCGACAGCCGTATTGAAGAGGTCATCGTCAGCCTGATTGGAGCGCATGAAAGCATCTTGGTAGCCAATCAGGACGGCTCTTTGGCGGCGGACATCCGCCCCTTGGTACGCATGAACGTCACCGTGATCGTAACCGAAAATGGCCGCCGCGAACAAGGCAGCATGGGCGGTGGGGCTAGGACTGATTACCAATACTTCCTTGACCAAGACCGGGCGATAGGTTACGGGCGCGAAGCCGTGCGCCTGGCTTTAGTCAGCCTGGAAGCGGGCGAAGCCCCGGCGGGCAATATGACTGTGGTCTTAGGGCCGGGCTGGCCGGGCATTTTGCTGCATGAAGCCATCGGCCACGGCTTGGAAGGTGACTTTAACCGCAAAGGCACGTCGGCGTTTAGTGGCCGGGTCGGTGAGCGGGTCGCCTCGGACTTATGCACGGTGGTCGATGATGGCACCCTGTCAGGGCGGCGCGGCTCGTTAAGCATAGATGACGAAGGCATCCCGACCGAACAGACCGTGCTGATTGAAAATGGCATCCTTAAAGGTTATATGCAGGATAAGCTCAATGCCCGTTTAATGGGCGTAGCGCCCACCGGCAACGGACGGCGCGAATCTTACGCCAGTTTGCCGATGCCACGCATGACCAACACTTACATGCTGGCGGGGGCGCATGATCCCGAAGAAATCATCAAATCGGTGAAAAAAGGCCTGTATGCAAAAAATTTCGCGGGCGGGCAAGTGGACATCACTTCCGGCAAATTCGTGTTTTCGACCAGCGAGGCTTATCTGATCGAAGACGGCAAAATCACCCGCCCCGTCAAAGGCGCGACCTTGATAGGCAACGGCCCTGATGTCCTGACCAAAGTGTCGATGGTTGGCAATGATTTGCAACTGGACAGCGGTGTCGGCACCTGCGGCAAAGACGGGCAAAGCGTACCGGTTGGTGTCGGCCAGCCCACCTTAAAGATTGATGGCTTGACGGTAGGCGGGACTAGCGTTTAAGCCTGATTATCGTGCCACCAGCAAATACACACCCAGCCCGACCATCACCAAGCCGCTGACCAATTTTAGCCAGCGGCCTTCCTTTTCTTGTAAGCGGTGCTGGCTGAGAGTGATGATCCCGATAGCCAGCACGATAATATCGTCCAGCATATAGGCGATATTGTACAGCAACAAATAACCGTAATAACTTAAGCCGCTCGTTTGGTGCAGGGTCAGGATGCGGGTGTAGAGTGCCGGAAAACCTGAGGTGCATAAAAATTCCACTATCTGCACCAGAACCGCCAAAATCGCTGCGCCCGCTATCGCCCCCAGCAAGTTATCGGCTTGCAATATCCCCCGTATTCTGGCGTAAATGCCCGGTTTCGCCGATTTGGGGATGGACAGGGAAACGCCCCAGCCATAAGCCCAGAAATCCTTAAGGTTAATGCCGCCCGCCAGTATCGCAATGGCCGCGATAATAATTTCTGACACCCGTGACAGCCCTATCAGCAAAAATAGGTTCAGCCAAGCCGCCATGAACACAAAATAAGCAATCCCTTCGATAGCGACAAACGTCCCGGCCACGGCGAGCATCCGTACTCTATTGTGCATGGGGGCGAGCAACGAGATCATTAGGATCAGCACCCACATCGAACACGGATTAAAACCATCCAGCAAGCCCATGACCACCGTGAACAGCGGCAAGCCCACTTGCGCCAAGCTAACGTGCAGACCCAGCAAGTCCAGCTCAAAATCATCTTTTGCCACAGGGGTGACGGCTTTATCGGCTGTACAGGAAAGCGAATTTGCCGCCTCGCAACTGTCCACGCCACTACTGCTAGTACTGCTAGACAGTTTTTTTGTGGCGGGTTGCTGCGCCAGTTCGGCCCTAAGCAATTTCCCCGTGGTGGCTTCATCGGAATAACCGATAAGCAAATGCTGGTTAAGATAAAAGGCCGGTACTCTGGCGGCTCCTGCCTGTTGGGTTTTGGCTATCGCCTTTAAGCGTTCTAACGCCGCCGACTCGCTCTCAATGTCACGGATAAGGATATGCAATTGCGGTTGTTCACGCTGCAAAACCTCCAGAAACAGTTTGGCTTTTGCGCAATGTGGGCAACCCTCCCTGACAAACACCTCTATGTCAATAGCTGGTTGGGCATCTTGCAAAGGCTTGACCGCTTCGGCGGCGACCATGCCGGAAGCCGTAGCCCATAAGGCCAGCAGCAGCCATAACAAAACGCGGAAGCGGCAAGGACGGGCGGTTTTTTGCAGGGGTCCGTCCGCCAAATTTGCCAGGACAGGTGGATGCTTTGTTAATGTCGTCATCAAAAATCCTCTAATCATCAGGTTGCTACGAGTGGACGGATAGGCAGTCTGATGCCTATGCTTTTCAAAATCATCAATGCTTGCGCGATAAAGGACAGGCCACCTCCAATCATTGATGCTTAAGCTGACCGATTGCTTGCCAGGCAAACAAAGGCTAAGGCATGGATAACCATTAATAGAGTTCCGTCGGCTTGCTAACGGGCCGGGCAAATTTTTAGCATCGTGCCGATAATTTCTTATAGAGTAGGGGTACAATGGGCACTTGTCGGGGCAAACTATTATTCTATAACAATCCCGTCCAAAACCACTTAGTCCAGAGGAGCGAATATGTCACTATTATCGTCGTTTACGAAAAAATCCAAACTGTCTGCTACTATCAAACAAACCCAACAGGCGCGTAACAGCGAGGGCAATACGGCTGACCAGCTGTTTAAAAGTGCGTATAGCGGTTATGCGCAAATATTGCTGGATGACCCTATCCGTGCCGAGGCCTTGTACAATTGGGGGTTTGCCCTGTTGCACCAAGCAAAAACTAAGGAAGGCGCACAAGCGGAGAGCCTGTATCAGGATGCCATTAACAAATTTGCCTTTTGTATGCTGATTAACCCGGATTATTTGGGGGCGGCGATTAACGGCGGCGTGGCGTATATGGATTTGGCCCGACTGAAAAATGCCAATGCCAGTGATGTCTTATATACCTTGGCACAACAGCAATTTGAAATCGCCAACAGGATACAAGCGGGCACGGCTTCGTATAACCTGGCGTGTATCCATGCCTTGCGTGGGGATTTTGACGACTGCCTAAAAGCGTTTGAAAACTCCCAAGCCAGAGGCAGTTTGCCCGATGCCAACGATATAGTGCATGACCCTGATTTGGATAACGTGAAAGGGGAAGAGTGGTTTATCGCTTTTATTACGCCGCTATTGCCTGAAGCCGTTGAAGTTGAGGAGCAACCTGAGGCCGAAAATGTTGCCGCAGTTGTTGAGGTTGCCGAAGCAGTGAAGACGGAAGAGCCGGTGAAAGCCGAAGCGGTTGTCGCCGAACCCGAAAAGCCTGTGGAAGCCGCCGCTGTCGCCGAACCCGAAGAGCCTGTGGAAGCCGCCACTGTCGCCGAACCCGAAGAGCCAGTGGAAGCTGCCGCTGTCGCTGAAACCGAAGAGCCTGTGGAAGCCGTAGCTGTCGCCGAACCCGAAGAGGGTGAAACCAAAGCCGAGGAGTTGGCGGAGACCGTTGCCGCCGGAATTGAGGCTACATATAGAAAAAAGAAAAAGAGATAATGCTTTGATAAACGCTATCTGACCAGCCCCCCCATGATTGCAAAAGGGCATCCATTGCCAAGTGAGCAAAGCCGTATACCGGCAAAAACGTTGCAATTTTCGTGGTGTCTTGTTGGCAGGGGGGGGCGGTTGAGCTGGTCGTTAAACAGCAGTTTTCAGCAAGCTAGGCATCCAAAAAACGTTTTTTGACTCCGCCCGGCCACTTTAAATGACTGCCCTCGCTTGCCGCATCAATAGCTTCAAATCCCTAACTGTCTGCGCCAAGCCCGAAAATACCGCTTGGGCGATAATTGAATGGCCGATATTCAGCTCGATGATCTGTGGTATCGCACAAATGGCTTCGACATTATGGAAGTTCAAACCATGTCCGGCATTGACCTGCAAGCCTGCGCTGTGCGCATACTGTGCCGCCGCTTGGATACGCGCCAGTTCGGTGGCTTGTGATGCGGGGGTGTGGGCATCGGCAAAGCTGCCGGTGTGCAGTTCGATAACCGGCGCACCCGCTGCTACGGCGGCATCAATCTGCGCAAAATCAGGGTCGATAAACAGTGACACTTCAATACCGACGGCTGCCAAATCGGCACAAGCCCGATGCAGGTGCGCCAGATTGTCGGCCACATCCAGGCCGCCTTCGGTGGTCAGTTCGGTGCGCTTTTCGGGGACTAGGCAACAGGCATGGGGTTTGACGTTGCTGGCGATGGCGAGCATTTCTGCCGTCACCGCCATTTCCAGGTTTAGGCGCGTGTGCAGGCGCTCTTTCAGCAACAGAATATCCCTATCCTGAATGTGGCGGCGGTCTTCGCGCAAATGGGCGGTAATGCCATCGGCCCCCGCCTGTTCGGCGACCAAGGCCGCTTGTACAGGGTCAGGGTAGCGGGTTCCGCGTGCTTGTCTTAAGGTGGCGACATGGTCGATGTTAACACCTAATAAAATGGCTGGTTTGTTCATAAACAGAATTTAAAAATTGGGTAAGGTGGGGAGCGATTTTATAGCAAAAATCGCCTGTAAACCCCATCTGGCTTAAAAAATACCGTTTTTCTCAATCGGTGCGGCATCTGTTGTTAGGTTTAGCCAGCTAAGAACCCCGGCCCCCGCCTTACGGCCACTGGCAAAACAGGCGGTCAACAAATAGCCGCCTGTGGGGGCTTCCCAATCGAGCATTTCCCCAGCGCAAAAGACTCCGGGGCGGGCCGTTAGCATCAAGTCTTCGTTAAGGGCGGTAAAAGGCACGCCGCCTGCGCTACTGATGGCTTCCGCCAGGGGGCGGGTCGCGAGCAATAACAGCGGTAAGGCTTTGATGGACAAGGCGAGTTTGTCGGGGTCGTTAAAATCGCCTATCGGTAGCAACTCCCGCAACAGACCTGCTTTTACCCCGTCTAAGCCGACATTTTTGCGTAGGACATTAGCCATAGAGGTTTTACCGCGTGGTTGGGCCAACCGTTGGCGCAGCCACGGTAGCTCTTTATCGGGCAGCAAATCCAGATGGATGAGGGCATTGCCCGTCCGGTTGATGCTGTTGCGCAAGCTGGACGATAGGCTATAAATCAAGCCGCCTTCGATGCCGGTTTCGGTGATGACGCATTCGCCTATCTGGCTTGCCGTTTCGCCATCGGTGCGGACATGGCGGATGCCTAGCGTTTTGACAGGTTGCCCGGCATAGCGGTGTTTAAAATAATCGCTCCACGCGGTTTCAAAACCGCAATTGGCGGGTTGGAAAGGCTGTACCGGAATACCCTGTTCTGCAAACACGGCTTGCCAGTGTCCGGTAGAGCCTAATTGCGGCCAACTGGCTCCGCCTAAGGCGAAAATGACCGCATCGACGGACTGAGTTTGCTCGCCTTGGGGCGTTTGAAAAACCAAGCTATGGGGATGGCCGTCCGCCCAGCCTGTCCATAGCTGGCGGGTGTGGATATGCACCCCCGCTTCGCGTAGCCGCCGTAGCCATGCGCGTAATAACGGGGCGGCTTTCATGTCGGTGGGAAACACCCGCCCTGACGAACCTACAAAGGTGCCGATGCCCAACTCCGTTAGCCATGCCCGCACGGCGGTGGGCGGAAAGTCCTTAAGCAGGGCGGTGACCTCCGCTTCATGGTCGCCATAACGCGACAAAAATAGCGGCAAGGGTTCGGAATGGGTGATATTCATGCCGCGTTTGCCCGCCATCAGGAATTTGCGCCCAACAGT
>JAQTNZ010000131.1 GCA_028713595.1 Methylovulum sp.
GACGGATAAGGGTTGGCATAAACAAAAAAGCTAAAACGATGGTGCGTGCCGGACAATGGCAAATCGCTAGCCGCCTTTCAGTTCCAACGGGCAAGCACCTTTTAAAAATAGAAGCTGCTTGCCTGGCTGGCTGGTTTTCTAGGGTTGGTTAGTCGTTGTGGCGCGTTTGCACCATAAGTCGGCGGCATTGGCGGTATAGATTTTCGCGGGCTTAGGCGTTTGCATAGCTTGGATTTTGTCGGCCAAACTGGCGGGCATGATAGCCTTGGCGGCCAAGATAAGATCCAATATGTAATGGCTATTGCCGATGCTGGCGGGCGTAACGGTGTCTATTTCTTGCCAACACGCAGGCACTTTGTCTATTTTTACATCATGGCTGCCCCAGCCTAAGTTTTGCCGATCAATGACCGTAAAAACCGCTAGGGTGTCGGTGGTGGACTGTGCGGGCGGCATTTCCGCAAATTCATGGATGGTGCTGTCGCTACAGCGTAGGCCGTTAAAGACTTTGTAAAAGCAAGCGATCCGGCCATTGTTGAGCGAGCCATAGATGGTTTGTCCTGGATGCTTGTCGGCAAACGCTAACAACCCACGGCTATTGGCGGTGAACAACTGGTAGTCCTGTTGTTCTAAGGCCGATAAGGCGAAGCCCCCCGATACGGTGGCCATGCACAATAGGTACGCTATTTTAGTGGGCATCCTAGAGACGGCGGCTCCGGCAAGCAGGGCGATGGGTGCCAAAAACAAAGTGATGTAATTGGATTGCTTCATGGCAAAGCGCAGCGGCGACAATGAAACCGGAAAGAACGACAACACCAGCAACAGTGACAGTAACCAAAACACCGTGTATTTCAGGGCATCATTGTCCTTGTCGAAAATGTGCTTCCTGAACAGCGCTGCAACCAATAGGGCAAACAACGGCGCTAACCACGTGTGTTTGATGTCAAAAAACAGGTACTTAAAATAATATAACGGGGTGTCTTCACCTTGGTGGGAGCCGATAAAACTATGTTTGATTTGGCCTAGGACAACCTTAAACGCATGTAAAGGGTCGCCGGCAATCGCTTGCATAAGGGCAAAATGGGCCAACAGCATCACCAGCCCGCCTAAAACCAGATACAGCCAATCAGGTTTTATCTTGCGGATAAACAGCGGATACAGCAGGAAGGCGAAAAAAGCCAAGGCCAGCAATTCTTTTACCCAAAATACGCAGCCTAACAGTATCCCTGCCCAAAAATACAGGCTTTTGTCCGCTTTGCGCTCCGCTTGGTAAAACACGATAAAACTGAGCGTCAGGAACAAGGAAACGACCGGGTCGGCATGTAAGCGGGTCGATACGGCGACATGCAACGGCGTGAAGGCTAGGAACAAGGCCGAAAACACGGCGGTTTTGCGCCCCATATACGTCCATGCAAAGACAAAAACCGCCGCCACTTCCGCTAGCGAACACAATAACGGCCACAAGTTGGCGGTAAACAGGTTCAGGCCGAACACGTAAATGATAAAACCTGACGGGATATTGTAGCCATACCGTAACGCGCCATTGTAATTGGCACTCGACCAGTCGCCATGGGCGACATCCAATGACCTTTCCAAATAGACAATCTCATCAGAGCCAAACGGCCCGTTAAAGAACGCCAACCTCACCGCTAAGGCCAGCAACACGATGGCCGTCAAAATCAGGATAAAAAGACGTTTGTCGCCCTTTTCTTTTGCCGCTAGGCCTATCATCAGATATTCTCCTCAATAAAATAACGCGGCCTTTGCTTCACTTCCATATAAATTTTCGCCAAATATTCGCCTAGAATACCGATGCTTAATAATTGGATACCGCCGATAAAATAAATCGGCAAGACCGAAGAGGCCCAGCCAGGTATGGTGGATTGCATGGCAAACTTACCGATGAGAATCCAAACCACCATAAACAAGCTGCCCAGGCTGACGAAAAAGCCCAGCCAAGTGATAAAGCGTAAGGGCATGACGCTAAACGAAGTGATGCCTTCGGCGGCCAAAGCCAGCATTTTACTGAGCGGGTATTTGGATTCGCCGGCAAACCTTTCGGTGCGTTCATAATAGACCGTGGCGGTACGAAAACCCAATTTAGGGATGATGCCCCGCAAGAATAAATTGACTTCCGAGTATTGCCTAAGGCAATCAATAACGCGGCGGCTCATCAGGCGGTAATCGGCATGGTTGAAGACAATATCAACCCCCATGCTCATTAAGATGCGGTAATACAATTGCGCGGTGACCCGTTTGAAAAACGTGTCGCTTTTTCTGGATGAGCGAACCCCGTAAATGATCTCATTATCTTCATTATAAAGGCGCACCATGTCCTTAATGACATTGATGTCATCTTGCAAATCCGCATCAATGGAGACAATGGCCTCGCCTTCGGCAGAGAACAGTCCCGCCAGCAAGGCGTTTTGGTGGCCTTGGTTTCGGGACAATTTCACCCCGTGCACATACGGGCTGTCGGCGTTAAACTGGGAGATCAGCTTCCATGTCTTATCCCTGCTGCCATCATCCACATAATAGATGGCGCTGTTTTCTGAAATAAGCCCGCTCCCGCGCATGGAGGCCATCAACGCGAGCAAGCGGCTGTTAGTCTCCGGCAACACCTCCTCTTCGTTATAACAGGGCACCACAATAGCCAAATGGGTTTTCATGAAGACGGTGGGCAGGGTAATGGCGGATGTGCTGGAAGGTGGCGGTTCTTTAGGTGGGTTTTTCTTAGGCTTGAAAACGATGAGCTTTTGGAGCAGATAAGAACACAGCACCACGGGGGGCAGAGCCATGGCCCCGGATTCGTAGGCGTTAAAGCCCAACTTCAAGAGTTGCCCTATGATAAAAATGTTAAAGCCATAAATCACTAGCCAGCCAATAAAAAAGCGCAAGAACAGCTTATTGTCGGCATTGTTGAAAACAAATTTGCCGTGGGCTTTGAAACCCAACACAATCGATGCTGACAATGAACCCAAGTTGGCTAATTTATATTCTAGGCCAAGGTATAACAATAAGGCATAAACACCATAACTGAAACCGGTATTGAGAGTCCCGACCACGACAAAGCGTATAAATTGCATGTTTAATAGCTTGGGCATTGTCCTAAAGCCATTTTTTGGAGGGTTAGCTGAAGGGGAGGTAAGCTTAGTGGTGGCTTTGCGCTGTTTCCGCTGGGTCATAAATGAGTTTTAATTCTTGATAAATAAAATGGTCACCAAAGGCGTTTGGCAGGGGGAAGTGGGATATTTTAGTTATCTGATAGCCTGAACAGCATTCCAACTGATTGTTTGTTATATAAGCGTTATCTATAAAAGTACGATGGGTGCTGTCCGAAGCATAGCCTAGCTTTCCGGGTACAACGATAATGATCCGGGCAATGCCCAGAGCATTGGCGGCGGCAAACAGCTTGCGCATTGTTACGGCGGCATCATCGAAATGTTCCAACACATGTGACAGCACCAGCGTTTTGAAGGTGTTGGTGGGAATGCCGGAAAACCGGCAATCATCCTCAATGAGGTCATAATAGCGGGCATTTTTGCCTAATGCCGTCAATTCCTTGATAAGGAAGGCGTTGATATCCAGCCCTAACGAGCCGTCTGGAAGCTTGTCCAGCAATTGCCCCGCCCCACAACCCACATCTAACGTAGGCCCTATCACGTCATTGACGACATTGTTAAGATAAAAACGCTTGATTAAGCGTCTAAGCGGATGTTGGCTTCTGCGTAACTGTTCCTTGGCATAATGTTCGTCAAACTGGGGTGCATTTTGCATAGCTGATACCTATGATTATAATGTTTGCTGGGGGCCTATTTTATGCGGCTAAATTAAGAAGGGCATGGTGGCGCATACGGCGCACGCTTAGGGGGGCAGGCCACTCTTTTTTCGGCGGCATCCCGTTTTTATCCAGCCTTCGGCTATCTTAGCGTGACACGAAAAATTTATAAAATACCAACCTAAGGCCATTATTAAGTAGAGCCATCGCTTTGCCTAAGCACTTATCAAAAGCCGACAGCCGATAGCGCGGATCGGCGGCGACCTTATCAATAAACGCATTAAAATCGGTGTGCTGCTTGTTGCCAATGGCAAGGCTCCATGAACCTGGGGCCACGCGGAACGAGGCGAGGGGCTGGCCGATATAATAGGCATCGCCGTGCAGCAAAAGCCTAAACCAGTAGTCCAAATCGATAATATACGAGATGCTGCCATCAAAAGCCCCGACCTTTTCGGCAAGGCTATAACGGAACATCACCGCCCCCGGCTCACCAATGAGGTTTGTGCCCTTGCGGATGCTGTTTTTTATGGCTTGGTTACGGTCAATCACGCCCTCCGTGCCGCCCGGATAGCCACGGCTGGCAATGACGCGGCCATTATGCCCGATAATCTGGCGTTTACAAAAAACCAAGGCAATGGCTTGGTCTGGATCGTTATCTAGGATGGCCGTTTGGCGGCTTAGGCAAGCCGGAGCCAGTACGTCATCATGGGGAAGCAGTTTGAAATATTGGCCTTGGGCTTCGGCCAGGCATTTGTTCCAATTGCCTTCGGGGCCGAGGTTTTCGCTGTTTTTGATGTAGCGGATTCTTGCGTCCTGATAGTCGGCAACCACTTGTGCCGTGTGGTCGGGCGAATTGTCGTCAATGACCAGCAATTCATAATCATTAAAATCTTGGTTTAGGACGGATTCAATCGCCGCACCTAGATGCTCTGCGCCACAATAGGTGGGGATGCAGACGGATAGGCGCGGGGGCATATAGGTGGTGTTCAAGCTAATCTCCTAGGTGTGATGGGTTACGCGCTTTTTACAAGCCAACGTATATTAAGCCCCAATCACCCCATCGTGCCTATTGAGGGCGGCATTAACCACAAACCGAGAAGCTTTTACCGCCACACTGTTTATGGATTTGGTGGTTTTGATGGTTATGAATGCCTAAGCGGATAAGTTTTTACAGTCAAGGGCGGTACAGCAAGGACATTAGGTTTCCGGTATGTGGATTCGGGCTTTTTAGGCAATACTATGCGGCTGATTTTCTCGGCTTATCCACTGTCTTGGGCAAAAAGCGGGTAACAAGCATGGGTTTAGATGTTAACCCATCGATACTTGATGTTCAAGTGTTTTAGCGGCAAATGGCGATGGCGTCCAGTTTGCACTGGGAGGCAGGGCATAGAACCCTGGCATCCTTAATCGCCCCCATTATGGCAGGCACTTACCGCGCCACTTGCGGTCATACCATTAGCCGCCTGCAACGGGTGACTGATGTTGGACAAGTAACTTTAAATGCCTGTTTGCTTAAAGCCCGGTCAATGGTATAACAATCGGCAAAACCTTAAGGAAACCACCATGAATTTCAAGCTGGAAAAACTTAACGATTGTCAGGTGTTGACGATTCAAGAAGAACGTATTGATGCCCACAATTCGGCGGCCTTAAAAACCGAGCTGTTGCAGTTGGTCGAGCAAGGCGATGAGCCTATCATCGTGCAACTGGAACAGGTGCGCTTTATCGACAGTTCCGGCTTAGGGGCTTTGTTGTCCGGCCATAAACAGGCGCTTGTCAAGTCCGGTAAACTGCTGTTGGTCAATATCCAGCAACCGGTGTTGTCGATGTTTGAAATAACGCGTTTAAATCGGGTGTTTGAGATTTATGGCACTATCAACGAAGCATTCGCGGCGCAATCTTAACCCTTAACTTAAGGAGATACGTCATGAGTCCCGCGATTATTCAAGTTGATGTCATCATCCCCACGCAAACGCGTTACCTCGACCTTATCGGCAGCATTGGCGAACATATCGCCAAAGAAGTGGATAGTTATGCTGGTGATCGTGAGGCGTTGGCGTACCACCTTAATCTGGTGTTGACGGAAGCGACCGCCAATGCCATCAAACATGCGCATGACAAAGAAGCCAAGGACACAGTCAGGATTTGCATCCACATTGAAGAAAAACAATTGACCATTAAAGTCTATGACCACGGACAAGGCTTTGATTTGGAGGCGGTGGCCAAACCTGACTTTGACCATCCCAAAGAAAACGGCATGGGCTTATTTTTTATCAAAACCCTAATGGACTCGGTCACTTATACGCAACAGGCGGACGGCAACGTGCTGGAGATCATCAAATATTTATGAATACGGACGCATACGCTTTAATTTGGCAAACCCAATGGCAACGCTTGGCGGCACGGGCATTAGGTCGGGTCGCCGCCGAACGGCTCTACCAACACTATCAGGCCTTGTTCAGCGGCGAATATCAGGCCTTGGTGTCGCCGCGTTACGCCCTGCAAGACCTGCTCTGTATGGAGCGGTTGGCGCAAGACGATGCGCAAAGCCTCAGCCTGTTAAGGCCGTGCCAACATGTTGAGCATTTTCGCCTGCATTTTTACAGCCAGCAGGAGCGGTTTTTGGATGAATATATCCCGCTGTTGGAAAACTCAAGCTTGCGGGTGATGGATCAAGTGCAATTTAAGGTACAGACGGCGGACGGTAAATTGTTTTTTATCAAAAGCTTCACGATTAAGGCCGCCAAAAACCAATGGGTCAATTTCCCAAAACTGCGTAGCCGCTTGTTAGCGATGTTGCAAACGGTCATGGACGGCAAAATAGAGAACGACACCCTCAATAAATTGTGCGTGCTGACCGGCTTAGCTTGGCAGGATATTGACCTGATCCGCGCTTACCGCAATTATTTTTTACAGCTTGACCACCACACCAGCCGTACCAGCGTCAACCATGCCTTAATCAACAACCCCGGCGTGACCTATTGTTTGTTCAATTATTTTGAAGCGCGGTTCCGGCCTAATCCGGCGTGGCAAAAAGCCATGTTCCGTGATGAGCAGGTGTTATTCCCCATCCGCCTGCAATTGCTGAAAAGTCTGCAAGCAGTGGCGGAAATGAACGATGACCGTATCTTGCGAACATTGTTTAACCTAATCGACTCGACCATGCGCAGTAATTTCCATGTCCGCCGCGCTTTGTCTGATTATTTTATCGCCTTTAAGGTCAACAGCTTAGGCGTTATTGATATGCCCATGCCCAAACCGCAATACGAAATTTATGTCCCTGCCGTGGATATGGAAGGCATCCATTTGCGCGGTGGCAA
>JAQTNZ010000132.1 GCA_028713595.1 Methylovulum sp.
CCTTGCGCTATTGCTGGTGGCCGCTTCTGGTGCCGCCTCTGCCGCTGAAAGTTTATCCCGTCCGCCCGCTAGTATTGTCGGGGTGGGTAATGCGCCCTGTTCCGATTTTGTCGCCACTTACGGGGCGATGGAGAAAATTAAACGCCATGAGGACGTGGACCCGGCGACGCTGGCTAAAACGTATGAGGATTATGGCAATTTTACCGGTACTTTGGGCGGTTTTTTTGCCAGTGCTATGATGGAACACGGTGATAGGAAATGGCCGTTTAAAAGTATGGATTATGCTATGTCACTGATTTATGAGGCTTGCCAGCATAATCCGTCCAGCCGTTATATTGATATTGTCCATGTTATGTCGAAAGCGTCCTTTCCTAGGGGGGTGAGGTGGAAATGATGGCCTAGCCGCCTCTCTTTGTATACGGTGAACGGTCAAGTGTTCGGTTTTTGGGCGCAGTTATCTTGACCGCAACGGGCGGGCAGGATGCCCGCGCTCCCTCACGTTAAAAACTTGATCGTTTGCAGTCTATCTATGGCGAGCATCCGCCGCTAAGGGCGGCATTTTTACGCCGCCTTGCGTTTTTGTTGTCCGCGCCTATAGTCTTTCATGCACTCACAGGCGTAAAGCAAGCAATGCGCGTATTTGTCATGTTTTGCCGTTGCCGATAACGGGGTAACAGGGCGGCTGTTAGGTTTGGGTTGTGGCGATGGCGTGTGCATGGCATTAATGTTGGTTAGCTTTTACATCAGTCCTTAAGGCTTTTAAAGCGGTTTTGCAGGTATCAGAGAGATGAAAAGACGGATTGGCTTTTTTATAAGCAAAAATGCACTTAAGCAGTCCTGAGCCTATTTTTTCGCTGCCACAATTTGCGGTGGTGGCATCGGCGGCACAGGCGGCCTCCGCGTTTTGCTTGGCGGCGATGACATCGGCTTTTGCGTGGGCGGTGGCGACAAATAGGGTGCTGGCGGCCAGACAAACAAGCACGGCCAAATGACGGTGGGTTTTTTTGTTCATATAAAAGGCTCCTCGTTAGTTTAACTTTGCATAAACAAAGCAAAAAATAAGCCAATAATAAAAAATAAGGGCTTAGGTGGTTTTTTTAAGGTAAATGGGGGGTATAAACCGTTTACGGCATGTCGGATTGGGCAAATCAACCACAAATCTATACAGGGGCGGGGGCTGTTGGTGACGTTTGACAAACGGATTTTATTTGTGCTTATGATATAGCTAAAGCATGACAAATTGATTACGGCATCCAGTCCTTCAAGGATTGGAAATATTGAAGGTTTTTATCCAAAAAAATCATCAATCCATATTGCTTAAGCCATACCAAACGCCTCACCGCCGCCATTCATCAATCAAAGCGGCGACCAACGCTGTCCAAGTTTGGTGGGAAGCGCCTAAACCCTTGCCGGTTTCGGCATGGAAATATTCATGGAACAAGATATGGTCTTGCCAGTGTGGGTCTTGCTGGAAGTGGCGGTTATCGCCGTAAATGGGCCGTCGGCCTTGGGCATCGGGCACAAATAGCCGGATCATGCGGTTGGCGAGTTCCCTCGCCAATTCCCCTAGGTTTAGGGTGACAGGCTGCGGATTATCGTCCAACACCACATCTAGTAAAAAAGTCGGCCCCAAGGCCCTATCAAGCTTGCGCAAGGCTTCGATCATCAGGAAACCCGCCGGAAACCAGACCGGGCCGCGCCAGTTGGAGTTGCCGCCTTTAAGCTTGGATTCGGCTTCGGCGGGTTCATAACGCACTTCGCCAGCCCCGTATTTAAAAGGTTGTCCGGCATGTGCCTTGGACAGGCTGCGCATCCCAAATTGCGAGAGGAATTCATCTTGGTCAAACACACGGGTCAACAGCCGCGTGATTTGCTCTTGGTTGGGCACGCTCAATAAATAAGTGATTTGTGGGCCTTGGTTTAGGCGATGGCAACTGAACTGGGCAAAATGGTTGCGGTTGGTCAGAAACCAATCCAAGTTCGCGCTAAAACTAGGGAACGGTTTTAGCCAATCCGCTTCCAGCCGTTCCACGGCAAACAGCGGGATTAGCCCGACCAGCGAGCGCACCCGAAAGGTGTCAAAACTATCATCAGGATGCCTAAGCACATCGTAAAAAAAACCGTCCGCCTCGTCCCAGAGTTGGTAGTCACGCCCGCCCATCTGTTTCATAGCGGCGCCGATATAGACATAGTGCTGTAAAAACTTGGTCGCCAAGCCTTCGTAAGCGTTATTTTCGCCCGCCAGTTCCAAAGCTATCCGCATCATGTTCAGGCAGAACATCGCCATCCAGCCCGTGGCATCCGACTGCTCCAGCACTTCGCCTTGCGGCAGGGCTTGGCTGCGGTCAACCACGGCAATATTGTCCAAGCCCAAAAAGCCGCCTTCAAAGACATTGTTGCCGTGGTTATCGACTTTGTTGGTCCACCAAGTGAAATTGATTAGCAACTTATGGAAACAGGTTTCCAAAAAAGTGCGGTCGGTCTTATGGTGCAGGCGTTTTTCCATATCGTAAACCCGCCAAACCGCCCAGGCATGGACAGGCGGGTTCAGGTCGGAAAAGTCCCATTCATAAGCGGGCAATTGCCCGTTAGGATGCTGGAATTGCTCAAACAACATCAGCCACAGTTGGTTTTTGGCAAACGCCGGATCAACCAAGGCCATCGGCACCGAGGCTATCGCCAAATCCCAGGCGGCAAACCAAGGGTATTCCCATTTGTCGGGCATCAACAGCACCCGCATGGAATTGAGGTGCTCCCAGTGTTGGTTGCGGATTTTTTTGCGGGATGCCGGTGGCGGGGTGCTGGGCAAATCGCCATGCAGCCATTGGTGGACATCGAACAAATACACCTGTTTGCTCCACAGCAATCCGGCCAGGGCTTGCCGCTGGACGCACCGCTCCGCAAGCGTGGCTTTGGGCGGGTGCAAACCCTCATAAAAAGCGTCCGCTTCTTGCCGCCGTTGGCTAAACACGCTGTCAATATCGGCAAACGGTTGCGGCATGGCTATCGGTGTTAACCGTAGCGTCAATTGCACCGATTCGCCAGCGGGGATGTCCAGGCGATAATGCAAACAGGACTTAGTGCCGGTATGTGTGGGGTTGACACAGTCCTCGCCGTTGATGAGATGGCGATGGAAGGCATTTTTGACATAGGGCGAGTGGTTGGTGGCATCAGCCCCGTACACCCGTTGGTTATCGGTCTCGTTATTGGTGAATAGGGGTGTGCACTCGCCATCGGCATACAGATACCGTTTGCCGAGTTGATAAGGGAACAATAACCCCGGCAGGGCGGGCATGTGTGAGCTGTCCGCCAGCAAGCAGGTATGGGGGGCATTGCCTTCGACCTTGAACAGCCGGATGGTCGGCTCTGCCCCACGCGGTTCTGACCAGGCCCAGGTATTGCGGAACCACAATTGCGGCAGGATATGTAGCGGAGCGGCGGCAGGGCCGCGATTGTAGGCGGTGATGCGGATGCAAATGTCATCGGGGGAGGCTTTGGCGTATTCCACTTCGACATCGAAATAACGGTTTTCATTAAAAATGCCAGTGTCCAGCAATTCAAATTCATCACCGCCACCCGCCCGCCGTTGGTTTTCGCGGATCAGCGTTTGATAAGGGTATTCCCCTTGCGGGTATTTGTAGAGATAACGCATATAGCTATGCGTTGGCGTATTATCCAGATAAAAGTAGTAGTCTTTGACATCTTCGCCGTGGTTGCCTTCCCACATATCCAGGCCAAAGGCGCGTTCTTTCAGGATAGGGTCACGCCCGTTCCAGAGCACGAGGGCGAACACCAAAAGCTGGTAACGGTCACAGATGCCCGCCAAGCCATCCTCGCCCCAGCGGTAGGCCTTGCTCCGCGCCAAATCATGCGGCAAATACCGCCAGGCATCGCCATTGGCGCTGTAATCCTCGCGCACCGTCCCCCATGACCGTTCACTGAGATAGGGCCCCCAACGCCACCAAGGCGGTTGTTCACCGACATTCTCCGCTATCCGGTTAGATTCGCTGTTGCTCATGACAGAACACTCCTTTAGCCACGCCTAACATCCTGCATTGGCTAGGATGCCGCTTGATTCAAGCTGACTGGCTTACCTGGAGCAAGTTCCGAAGCTTACCGAATTTAGGGAACAGGCTTCAACCGCTTGGCAGACTTGTGTGCTGGCTTAACGCAATACCGACCACCAAAACACCCGCCCTACTATGTTGAGCTGGTCTAGCTCTTCATTGGTGCAGTTGATGTCTTGGTATTCGTTATTGTTGTAACAGCCGATGCGGACACCGCCGTCATCGGTGTGGTATAGGCGTTTGATTTGTAGTTGCCCGTAGTAGCGGATAGCGTAAATATCGCCACTGTTAATCTGGGTGCTGGAGGTGTCGATGCCGACGGTGCAGCCATCGGGCATGACCGGGTCCATGCTGTTGCCTGAGACTTTAATGCAGGTGGCGCTGTCTAAGGTGACTCCGACCCGTTTTAGGGTTGATTTGGCAAGGCGTTGTTTAAGTGCGTAAGTTTCCATAATTAGCCATCTTGGGTTGCAAAAGCAGGACAGTTGTAGAGGGTTATCCGGCAATGGCATTGTGCTGTCCCCATTCATCAATGCCGCCGGACCATCGTTCTTATTTTTAAAATTAGCCACCCAAATCATCTTAGGCCATAGGGCTAGATGTAGGGTGTAAACCTTCCTCCCAGAGCCGTCGCTTGGCGTTTAAACGCCTTACTGACGTGTAATGACGATAACAATAAAACCTGCCAAATAATATTAACTAATACCTAAAAACCAGTGGATTCTTCACTCGTGCCTATGGCAAGCCCCTTTTGCAATGGGGCTTGGCTTAGCAAATACATTAATGTTCAATAATTTAATGGGTGTGGGGCGTGTATTGGCAGGGTGTTGCCAGGCGGATAAAAAAAGCAATTTTTTTAGGCTTTTTTCAATTTTTGGTGGATTTCATAATCAGAAAGCGATTATTGTCCGCAAGGAAGGACGGTAATTGCTGGCTTAAGGATGCGTTAGGCAGCCAGATAGGCGATGTGGCGTGACTGGATAGCGGCGATGCCGGTGTCCGGCACACTTTTAGGATGGATGATGGGGGATACTTATGGATGCCTATATAGCGGCTTGGATGCTGGCAAGCAGGTGTTATCCCGATTATTGCCATTACCAGGACGGCCCTTAAATAGGTCAGATCAGTTTGAGGAGGGGGGGAAAGGCGATTTAAACATTTTGCGGGGCAGTAAGGTACATTGTATGTACCTTACTGGGTTGGCTAACCCGCTTAGGGCAACAGGCTAGTCGCATAAAACATGCTCGGCCTGACCTTTTTTGCGGTTGACGTTGACATTACTGGCGACCGCAGCGGCGGCAAACAGCGCGGATGAGATGATAAACTCACCTGAAACAAAACCTAACAAGCCTGTGGCAAAAACCACGCCGATTAAAACGTCTTTATAAAATTCATTCATGGGTTAATCCTATGTAAGTTACATTAAACAGTTCTCAGGAACTGTGGCTTAAATATAGGGCAGGTTGGTGTGGTTTACAATGATACTTTAAATACATAGATTGTTTCATTAATGAGCGTATTTAATTCATTAACGATTCATAAAGGGGGTGTAAGGTGCGCAAACGGATTTTTTGTAGCTACAATAAGACAAAAGCCGGTAATGCCCAAAGCATCTGCAAGCATCCCTACTTTGGATAGGCGTTTTTTGCCAACCTAGTTCCCGATTGCACGGCAATGGCAGGGGCGCGTATACTTAGCTTACCTGACATTGCCTTATAGCATAGACAAACCTACCCATTAAATCAAGGAGATAACCATGCTTGCCCCCACCCTGCGGATTCCCCTCACCTTGCTGGCCTTATTGCCGATAGCGGTGCTGGCGGATTTGACCACCCCGACCTGGTCGGGTTATGCGCACGATGCCCAACATACCGGCATTTCCCCCGTCCGCTCCCAGCCATTGCAGCGCATCCGTTGGCAGACCCCTGTAGACCTTAACCCGCAATATTCCGGCTCCGCACTGTTAATACACTACGGATCGCCTGTGGTGACTGCCGCCAACACGGTGATTATTCCGGTGAAAACAGGCGCTACCGATGGCTTTAAGGTCGAAGTGCGCAATGGTGCCGATGGTGTATTACGCTACACCCTTAACACTGATTACAGCTTGCCGCCGCATAATTGGACACCCAGTTACGGCCCTGTCCTGACCGTCCGTAACCGCCTGTATTGGGCGGGGGCGGGCGGCACGGTGTATTACCGCAACACCCCTGACGCACTGACCGGCACTGGCGGACAAATCGCCTTTTATGGCCTAGCCAATTATGCCGCCGCCAAAACTACTTATGATGCCAACATCAAAATCTCCACACCGTTAGTGGCGGATCGCCGTGGCAACGTCTATTTTGGCTATGTCGCGTTGGGCGCAACCCCGTTGAATTTGGCCAGCGGCATTGCCAAAATCGCCTACGATGGCACGGTGTCTTTCGTTACCGCCCAAGCCGCCGCTGGCAATGATACGAGTATTAAGCGTGTGCTGATGAACAATGCACCGACTTTGAGCAACGACCACCGCAAGCTGTATTTTGCCGTCTCCAACGGCAACAACTTTGGCGCAGGTTATTTGGTTTCGGTCGATAGCAATACCCTTGCCCCTATCGCCCATATCCGTCTGAAAGACCCCAAATCAGGGCTGGACGCTATCTTGCCCGAAGATGGCAGCGCTTCCGCTACGGTAGGGCCAGATGGTGACGTATATTTTGGCGTATTGGAAAACAACTTCCTGTCTCATAATGACCGGGGCTGGTTACTGCATTTTAATAGCGCGTTGACACGGACAAAAACCCCCGGTTCTTTCGGCTGGGACACCACCGCCTCAGTGATCAATGCCAAGCTAGTGCCTAGCTATACCGGCAGCTCTGCTTACTTGCTGCTTACCAAATACAATAACTATGTGCAGTTTGCCGATGGCGTGAACAAAATCGCCGTCCTTGACCCCAACGCCAAGATGCTCGACCCCGTCAACCATAGCACCAAGGTGATGAAAGAAATCCTGACCGTGGTCGGCC
>JAQTNZ010000133.1 GCA_028713595.1 Methylovulum sp.
GAATCTTTCGTAGTCCTTGATCCGGGCATGACCCCTTTGGACAAGGGGCAGTTACTGACCGATGACGAATATCTGGACGCGGTCGAGTTGCACGGCGATGACTTTATCGCCAAAATGGGTGCGGAAGCGATTTATGAATTGCTCAAAGCCATCGACCTGCAAGAGCAAGTCAATATCTTGCGCGAAGAGATCAACTCGACCAGCTCAGAAACCAAAATCAAGAAATACGCCAAACGCCTGAAGGTTATGGACGCTTTATTAAGCTCCAAAAACCGCCCCGAATGGATGATCTTACAAGTGTTGCCAGTGTTGCCGCCCGAATTGCGCCCTCTGGTGCCGTTGGACGGTGGCCGTTTTGCGACCTCTGACCTGAACGACTTGTACCGCCGCGTCATCAACCGTAACAACCGTCTGAACCGCTTGCTGGACCTGAACGCCCCGGACATCATCGTGCGCAACGAAAAGCGCATGTTGCAAGAATCCGTAGATGCCCTGTTGGACAATGGCCGCCGTGGCCGCGCCATCACCGGCACCAACAGACGGCCTTTAAAGTCGCTGGCGGACATGATCAAAGGCAAGCAAGGCCGTTTCCGGCAAAACTTGCTGGGCAAACGGGTTGATTACTCAGGCCGTTCGGTCATCGTGGTCGGGCCGACCTTGCGCCTGCACCAGTGCGGCCTGCCGAAAAAAATGGCTTTGGAGCTGTTCAAGCCGTTTATTTTCAGCAAACTGCAATTTCGGGGCTTGGCGACCACCATTAAGGCCGCCAAGAAAATGGTCGAGCGCGAAGGCACGGAAGTCTGGGACATTCTCGAAGAAGTCATCCGCGAACATCCGATTTTGCTGAACCGCGCCCCGACCTTACACAGATTAGGTATCCAAGCGTTTGAGCCGACCCTGATCGAAGGTAAGGCCATCCAGTTGCATCCTTTAGTCTGTAGCGCCTTCAACGCCGACTTTGACGGCGACCAGATGGCGGTGCACATCCCTTTGTCCATCGAAGCGCAGTTGGAAGCGCGGACATTGATGATGGCGACCAACAACATTTTGTCGCCCGCCAACGGCGAGCCGGTCATTAACCCCTCTCAAGACGTGGTTTTGGGGCTGTACTATATCAGCCGTGAAAAAATCAACGCCCGGGGCGATGGCAGCATATTTGTCGATGTTGGGGAAATCCACAAAGCCTTGCAAGCCAAATCGGTGGAATTGCAAGCCAAAATCGAATTGCGCATCACCCAAAAATCGCTCAATGAGCAAGGCGTGAAGGAAGCTCGGACTTATCGGGTCAAGACCACGGTAGGCCGTGCCTTGATTTGGGAAGTGGTGCCTGAGCTAATGCCTTATGAATTGGTCAACTGCGACATGACCAAAAAGAACATTTCGCGGCTGATTAACTACAGCTACCGCTATTTAGGCAATAAGGACACCGTCGTGCTGGCTGACCAGCTGATGTATTTGGGTTTCCGCTACGCGACCATTTCCGGCGTGTCCTTCGGTATCGAAGACATGGCGATCCCGGCCAAAAAAGTTGACATCATTGCCGCCGCCGAAGCCGAAGTCAACGAAATCCAAAGCCAATATTCATCAGGTTTGGTCACTGACGGCGAACGCTACAACAAGGTTGTTGACATCTGGTCACACGCCAATGATCAAGTCGCCAAAGTCATGATGGATGGCTTAGGTGAAGAATCGGTGATTGATGCCCAAGGCAACACGGTCAAACAAAAATCCTTCAACTCCATCTTTATGATGGCCGAGTCCGGGGCGCGGGGTTCTGCGGCACAGATTAGGCAGTTGGCGGGGATGCGCGGCCTGATGGCAAAACCGGACGGTTCGATCATTGAAACGCCGATCACCGCCAACTTCCGCGAAGGTTTGGACGTATTGCAATACTTTATTTCCACCCACGGGGCGCGCAAAGGTCTGGCCGACACGGCACTGAAAACCGCCAACTCCGGTTACTTGACCCGCCGTCTGGTGGACGTGGCGCAAGATTTGGTGATTACCGGCCATGATTGCGGCACTAAAGACGGTTTGGTCATGACCCCGATCATCGAAGGCGGCGATGTGGTCGAGCCGTTGTCCGAACGCGTCTTAGGCCGTGTGGTCGTCAACGATGTCATGGCACCGTCAGGCGATAAGATCATCGTACCGGCCGGCACCTTGCTTAACGAGCATTGGGTGGCGGTATTGGAAGAGCACAGTGTTGACCAACTGATAGTGCGTTCGGTCATCACCTGCGAAAACCGCCACGGGGTCTGCGCCGCCTGTTATGGCCGTGATTTGGGCCGCGGCCACCACGTCAACATCGGTGAGGCGGTCGGCGTTATCGCCGCGCAATCCATAGGCGAGCCGGGCACCCAGCTGACCATGCGGACGTTCCACATCGGCGGCGCGGCCTCACGGTCAGCGGCCATCAGCAACGTCCAAGTCAAATCGGCGGGTACGGTGCGCCTTAGCAACTTAAAATCGGTCGCCAACCGCGAAGGCAATTTGGTTGCGGTATCCCGTTCCGGCGAAGTGTGCGTGGTCGATGACTATGGCCGTGAACGCGAGCGTTACAAAATCCCGTACGGGGCGGTGTTGTCGGTACAAGAAGGCAGCAAAATCAGCGCTGGCGATATTATCGTCACTTGGGACCCGTTCACGCATCCGGTCATCACCGAAGTGGATGGTATTGTCGAGCTGGTCAACTTCGTTGACGGCGTGACCGTACAAAAACAATCCGATGAAGTCACCGGCTTAAGCTCCTTAGTCGTCACCGATCCGAAACAACGCGGTAGCGCGGGTAAGGAATTGCGGCCTATGGTGAAACTGCTCGATCGTGAAGGCAATGGTATTTACTTGCCTGGCACCGAAATTCCGGCGCAATACTTCCTGCCCGCCGGCGCGATTGCCGGTATCAAGGATGGCGGCGAAGTGAAGGTCGGTGACGTGTTGGCGCGGATTCCGCAAGAGTCCAGTAAAACCCGTGACATCACCGGTGGTTTGCCGAGGGTTGCCGACTTGTTCGAGGCCCGCAAGACCAAAGATCCGGCGATTTTGGCGGAAACCAGCGGTACGATTTCTTTCGGCAAAGAGACTAAAGGCAAGCAACGGGTCATCATCACCGATGCCCAAGGCGAGCAAGTCGAGACCCTGATCCCCAAATGGCGGCACATCACCGTGTTTGAGGGTGAGTATGTCGAAAAAGGCGAAACCATTGCCGAAGGCGAGTTGACTCCGCATGACATTTTGCGCTTGCGCGGCATCGAAGAATTGGCTAACTACTTGGTCAAGGAAATCCAAGACGTTTACCGTCTGCAAGGGGTGAAGATCAACGACAAGCACATCGAATGTATTATCCGGCAAATGCTGCGCAAGGTTGAGATCACCGCGTCCGGCGACACCGCGTTCTTAAAGGGCGACCAAGTCGAACGGGCGGCGGTGCGCTTTGAAAACGAAAGGATAGAAACCGAAGGCAAAATTCCGGCCAGCTTCGAATCCGTGCTGCTCGGCATCACCAAAGCCTCGCTGGCGACCGAGTCCTTCATTTCGGCGGCCTCTTTCCAAGAGACCACCCGGGTGTTGACCGATGCGGCGGTGCGTGGCTTGAGCGACAGCTTGCAGGGCCTGAAAGAAAACGTCATCGTTGGCCGCCTGATACCGGCGGGTACGGGGCTTGCCTATCATGAAGCCCGCAAGAACCGCTTTGCCCAGCAGCATTCGGCGGAGACCGCCAGCGTAGCGGTGGTTGACACTGAAGAAGCCTTGAAGCAAGCCTTAAATATTTAACGGGCCTTACGCAACCAGGTGTTTTATAGCTAACGCAGTTAAATTGATTGTAAAGCGGTTCGCCCTGAGCCTGTCGAAGGGCTATGGTGGTTCGACAAGCTCACCACGAACGACATCATTTTATTGCGCTTTAGCTATATTGCCGTTTGCCGCCGACTACCGCAGGTTTTGCCGGGACTGGCCCGAAGGTTATCTCGCCTTCGGGTGCGGGGGCGATTAAAAATGCCGCAAAGCGTGTCGGCATTTGTTTTTTTAATCGGCGGAAAATGGGCTAGGTAACGGCAAATAGTTAAGCGAAGTTAATGATATTTAAAATATGCTTGACCTATACGTTATAGGCAAGTAAAATGTCCTGCTAACGTAAGCTAAAGTAATTTAGATAAGTCGAAAACAATTTTGACTGTCAGTGATTTTATTGACGGTTGCTTTAATTTTGTCTGGCAGTTAATTGTATATCGGAGTGAGTAATAAATATGGCCACGATTAACCAGTTGGTTCGTAAGCCGCGTGCTAAAAGAATAGAAAAAAGTAACGTGCCGGCTCTTGAAGCTTGTCCGCAACGTCGGGGCGTATGCACCCGTGTTTACACCACAACACCTAAAAAGCCTAACTCGGCCTTGCGTAAAGTCGCGCGGGTCAGATTGACCAACGGTGCTGAGGTCAGCAGTTATATCGGCGGTGAAGGCCACAACTTGCAAGAACATTCCGTGGTTTTGATCCGGGGCGGTCGTGTCAAGGACTTGCCCGGTGTCCGGTATCACGTCGTCCGTGGTAGCTTGGATGCTTCTGGGGTCAACAACAGAAAGTGTGGGCGTTCTAAGTATGGAACCAAGCGGCCAAAAAGCTAAAAATAGTGGATAGCAAAAATGTCTAGAAGAAGAGTTGCAACTAAAAGAGAGATAATTCCAGATCCAAGGTTTAATAGCATCATGCTGACCAAATTCATGAACATGATCATGGATAGTGGTAAAAAGTCAGTCGCTGAATCTATTGTTTATGGTGCTCTTGACGTAATCGAAAACAAAGGCCACACCGTCCCGTTGGATGTGTTGTCCAAAGCGTTGGAAAACGTCCAGCCACGGGTTGAGGTCAAATCCCGCCGTGTGGGTGGTGCGACTTACCAAGTGCCTGTGGAAGTCAGGCCGTCAAGACGTATGGCCCTGGCGATGCGCTGGTTGATTGACGCTTCGCGTAAACGCAACGAACGCACTATGGCCTTTAAGTTGGCTGGTGAGTTGATGGATGCGTCCGAAGGTAAGGGTAACGCGGCTAAGAAGCGCGAAGACACCCACAGAATGGCTGAAGCTAACAAAGCTTTCTCCCATTACCGCTTCTAAGCCCTAGTTAGGTTTTATGTAGCGTGGTCAGGAAAACGCCTATTGACCGTTACCGTAATATCGGCATCATGGCCCATATTGATGCCGGTAAGACGACGACCACTGAACGCATCCTGTATTATACGGGCGTTTCCCATAAAATCGGTGAAGTGCATGACGGTACTGCAACCATGGATTGGATGCAGCAAGAGCAGGAGCGTGGTATCACCATCACCTCGGCGGCGACCACTTGTTTTTGGAGTGGTATGCAAAAGCAGTTTTTGCAGCACCGTATCAATATTATTGACACGCCAGGCCATGTGGATTTTACCATTGAGGTCGAGCGGTCATTGCGGGTTTTGGACGGTGCTTGTGCGCTTTTTTGCGCGGTGGGCGGCGTTGAGCCGCAATCGGAAACCGTTTGGCGGCAAGCTGACAAGTACAAAGTGCCACGGTTGGCCTTCATCAATAAGATGGATCGTACCGGCGCCAATTTTTTGCGGGTCATCGAACAAATAAAAGCCCGTCTAGGGGCGGTCCCCGTGCCAATGCAATTGCCAATTGGTTCGGAAGAGAATTTTAAGGGTGTTGTCGATCTGATCAAGATGAAAGCCATCTACTGGGATGATGCCAGTATGGGCATGAGCTTCATTGAAGACGACATTCCGGCTGACATGCAGGTGTTGTGTGAAACGTGGCGGGAAGCCATTGTCGAGGCCGCCGCTGAAGCCAGCGAAGAGTACATGGACAAATACCTGGTCGAAGGTGAGTTGTCCGCTGAAGAGATTAAGCAAGGCATCCGGCTGCGGACTATCGCCAACCAGATAGTGCCCGCCTTTTGTGGTTCGGCCTTTAAAAATAAAGGTGTCCAGGCGTTGTTGGATGCGGTTGTCGAGTATTTGCCCGCCCCCATTGATATTCCCCCCGTAGTGGGTTTGCTGGAAGATGAGGTGACGGAAATTGAACGTCATGCCGATGACGGCGCGCCTTTTTCAGCCTTGGCGTTCAAGATTGCCACCGACCCGTTTGTCGGGACCCTGACGTTTTTTCGGGTGTATTCGGGGGTGCTCAATTCTGGCGATGTCATTTATAACCCGGTCAAGAAGAAAAAGGAACGCATTAGCCGTATCGTGCAAATGCACGCCAACAGCAGGGAAGAGGTCAAGGAAGTGTTTGCAGGTGACATAGCGGCGGCCATCGGGCTTAAGGATGTGACCACCGGCGACAGCCTTTGCCAGTTGGATTCGGTGCTGATCTTGGAGAAAATGGATTTCCCTGATCCGGTCATCTCCATCGCGGTGGAGCCTAGGACTAAGGCCGACCAAGACAAAATGGCGGTGGCGCTCTCCCGTCTCGCCCAAGAAGACCCTTCGTTTCGGGTGATGACTGACGCGGAGTCGGGGCAGGTGATTATTTCCGGGATGGGCGAGCTGCATCTGGAAATCATCGTTGACCGGATGAAGCGGGAGTTTAACGTCGATGCCAATATCGGCAACCCGCAGGTCGCTTATCGGGAAACCATCCGCAAGCCGATTGAACATGAGAAAAAGTTTATCAGGCAAGCAGGTGGCCGCGGCCAATACGCCCACATCTGGTTGCGTATCGAGCCGCAGGAAAACGGCAAGGGTTACGAGTTTGTCAATGAGGTTGTCGGTGGCGTAGTGCCTAAGGAATTTATCCCGGCAGTTGATAATGGTGTCCAAGACCAGCTAAAATGTGGAGTTTTGGCCGGTTTTCCTGTTTTGGACGTTAAGGTTTCGTTATTTGATGGTTCGTATCACGATGTCGATTCGAACGAGCTGGCTTTTAAGATTGCAGGTTCAATGTGCTTCCGTGAAGGCTTGGCAGAAGCGTCCCCTGTGTTGTTGGAGCCGATAATGAAAGTCGAGATCGTCACGCCGGAAGACTATATGGGCGATGTCGTCGGCGATATTAACAG
>JAQTNZ010000134.1 GCA_028713595.1 Methylovulum sp.
CCGTTGGTTCTCCGTATCCGTATAATCTTACTGCGATCTTTGGCATCAAACGCCTGATATTGCCGCTTTTTGTGTTGCATAACTTACCTGTCAAAATCCACCCCGTCCTTGTCGGGATCGCTCGGCTGTTGCCGCTCCCGCTCTTTGATATACTCCCGCCAGTTATTATCAAGCGAAGTTTTGACGGTGTTTACAATGCCTTCGCCCAACTCATGCACCCAATGAGCCACATAATCCGCCCACGACATGCCTAGTCCGTGGTGTTGGATTTCGCCATGCTCTTTAATTTGTCTGACAAAGTTCTCGGTTATCGAATCATCAAAGATGCTGTTAGCGTTCGGGGTTTCCTGTGGCTCAATGGTCGGCGGTACGGCGGGCGGTGTGCCGCCCTCGTTGTCGCCTTGCCGTTCGGCGTTGAGCTTGTCTTGCCAATAATTCCCGCTTTCCTCGGTCGGCTCTGGGGTCTGGCCCGGTTCGGTCTCTTGGTTGGCTTCTAAAATTTGCCTGTCCAGTTCCTCCCGTTCTTCTACCAAGGCGGCTATGGTGTCGTTGGTCGCCTTTATTTCTCGGTTGCGGTCGCCCGCCTTGCTGTGCTTGCCTTTCCGCTCCTTGGCGATTTGTTGCAAACTGAGCCGCTCGGTCGGCACTTGTTCAAGCCCTCGCTCTTTATGGCTACGGTGGTCGATGCGTTCATCACCGCCGGCATTCTCTAAAGCGGCGTTAATGAGGTCGGCGGCGGTTTCCCGTATATGGAGGATTTCCAGCTTGCCCGTCTTGAGGTCGTCTAGCTCTCTAGTTTTCTCGCCGAAGCCGTCCGCACCGATTCGCCTTGTGGTAAATAAAATATGGGCGTGGTGGTTGCGGTCGTCGCCATGCCCTGACGGGTCATGTAAGGCGACCATGACCGCCACCCCGTAGCGTTCGGCTAAATGCTCGGCGAGGTTATGGGCGATTTGTTTCCGTGCCTCCGGGCTTACATCGGACGGCAAGGCAAGCTCAACCTCTCGTGCGGTTCGGCTGTTGATGCGGGTCTCGGCGGCTTCGGCTTCGTTCCAAAGTTTTTGAACATCGCTTGCCCAAGCGGGGGCGTGTTCGGGGGCAACGATAAAGGACGCTTCAACGCCCCGCCTTCGTGTGTAGTCGTGGGTTAGTTGGGTGCGGTCATCGTGCAACTTTTCGCCCGTGCGGTATGCCGCCGCCGCAACCACCGAACGCCCAGCACCCCTGCCGATTGGCTTAACGCTGCAATGATACCAACCTGCTGTTGTGGTCATAAAGTCGGGCGGTCTTTCTTGGCTATGTGTTAAGGGCGGCAATCCTTGGCTGGGGGATTGTAAAGGGGGAGGCATAGCCCGCCTTTACGGGGGTTAAGGGGGAACGCCCTTGCTCACTGCAAACGCAGTTTGCGTAAGTGAGCCATTCTGTCTGTACGCCTCTACGGATTGCTTGCCGTGCTTCGTCTAGTTTACCCTATAGGAACACTAGCACCAAAGCCGCAAGCATGATACAAGATTACAAAAAATCGGGGGTTAATGATGACAGGTAACGACAAACTGGCAAAGCTTTTAGAACAGCGGAAAGCGATAGACGCACAAATCAGGCTTGAGCAAAATCGGGAGAATGCAGAGAAGAAAAAGGCGGATACACGCCGCAAGATTTTGACGGGTGCGGCGGTGCTGGACGAAGCCGCCAAGCACCCAAAATTTAAGGCGGACATAGACAAACTGCTCGGCAAGTTTCTTAAACGGGCGGACGAGCGGGCTTTGTTCGGCTTGTCGCCCTTGCCTGTTCAGGCGGCGGAAACCCACAAAACGGGAAAAACCCCGCCACACCATAGCGAAGCAACCAGCAAGGCAAAAGATTAGATTTACAGAGCGTTCGCTACGCTCACAGTTTGTTTTTTGAGAAAGCAAGGCGGGGCTTCATCGCCGGCCCCGCACCCCTGCGAGGATATTTACGGCTGAACTGATAAGCAGGAAACAAAAGTATTATTTATCGGTAATATTTCATTAAGTACAAAAGTAATTATAAATTAACAACCATAGAGTTATTACAAAAATAATAAATATTACTATATCCCAATCGGTTAGCCAAGCCACCGGCAAGCAAGGCAAGGGCTGAGAAATGGCGGCGGGGTGTTCGGCGGGCTTGCAACGGTCAAAACATCAACGCCAAGCCGGCAAATTTAACCGTACAGCAACAAAAAACGCTTTTGGCTAGATGTGCCTAGATTGAGTTAAAAATCTTCTTAAAATAGCCTTAAAATCGTTTTTTGATAAATAACCGCTTGAATGACAAAATCTGGCTAGTTTTTAGACAATCTAACCCAACACGCCAAGCCGTAAGGTGTCGGCGTGGTTCGTTCACAAGATTATCAACCGCTTTTGTGGATAACTCACAAGTCGGGTTTGTCTGTCGGCTCTTGTGTCCCCTTCGCCAAGAATCAAATAAATCATTTCAGCAAAAATATCCTCGGGGGTTTGGGGGTAGACAACCCCCAATTTTGAAAAAGTTGGTGAGCGATAGCGAACGCATTATTTAATAAATCCGCTTCGGGTGACAAAAAAGTTATCCACAGGCAAAGCCTCGCGTGCGGATTAGATTTTTATTAAAAACAGATTAGATAAAGATTAGGGCAAAAATCGCACAGTTCAAAAACAATTAAAAATCATAGCATTATCGCACTATTTTTTTAACTTAGCGTACCTCACTACACGCACTTCCGTACCTCACTACACGCACTTCCGTACCTCACTACACGCACTTCCGTACCTCACTACACGCACTTCCGTACCTCACTACACGCACTTCCGTACCTCACTACACGCACTTCCGTACCTCAACTACACGCACTTCCGTACCTCGAACCCCGTGCCTAAAATTTGCCTGTTGCCCATTTTCTAGCGAAGCCTAAAAAGGCAATGTCGTAGTCTCTTGGGGCGGTTTTCCCTTCAAGCCATTTGTCAAAATCACTTTTGCAATTGTATGGGTCATAACCTGCATATAACGCACGGAATTTTTCAATAGTAGCTGGTTTCAAGTTGGGAGTCGGTACGGCAGAAGGCAAAGCCTGTTTGGTTTCGTGGGGGATTATTAGCACAGCTTCATTTATTGTTCGCACAACATGAACAAGGTCGGATTTGTCTATCTCCCAATCAGCAAGAAAACTAATAGCTATTAGATCGCCAAGGGCTTTTTTAAGACTTTGCCGAAATTTTCTTAGTTCTTTGGTTCGGCTTCCGCTTTTATCTCGTAAGAACTCAACACTAACGGGGAACGGGGCGGTATGGCTGGCAAAATAAAGGTGGAGCCAACGAGCTAAGTCTTTTTGTTTTAAATTCTTCCTTTGTCCCCAATCAACCAAGGTGTATTGGTTATTGACAAACAATCTAGCAACATCGGGATTAAGCCGATAATTCCAATATCGTCTATGCTGTGGCGTTTTCTCATCTTGGACGGCACTATCCACTAAATGCCCGATAAAGTTTATCCCGTTGCATTTTATATTTATTGTGGCTTTAACAAGTCGGTGGATCTCTTCTTTTAACCGTTCGTGTTCCCTGCCGCCTTTCCCTCTTCCCAATTCGTCTAAAATAGCCCTTGCAGATATTTCTAGCTCTTCGCCCAAAGGTTTATGAATTGCCATAGCGACAAGTTGCATAAAAACATCGTGGTCATCTTGGTTAAGCTGTTCTCCTGAGAAAATTACTTTTATTCCGTCTTGTGATGAAAGAATTACATCGTTAAACAATTGCCTATCTTCTCCCTGAATTGCGGCAAAAAGGGCACTTCTGATAGTCATGTTACTTGTTGGGCGGGTTCTCTCTGGGAATTTAAGGGCAAGTTGAATAACTTCACCTTTTGATTTTTTCGGCTTGTCGGCTTGCTGTTCTGGCAGGTCTTTTTTAGCTTTAACCGCCCTAAATGCGGTTAATCTATAGACTCTTTTAAGCGTTCCTGCTTTGTCTTGTTCAATATCTTTCTGATATTGAACTATTAAATCTCGGTAAAGCTGTTCAGCTTCGGAAATCTCGGCGGGGGTGAAGCCTTCCGCTTCCGGGGGTAGTTCGTCTAAAAAATCGGCTTTAATCATTTTTTGGCTTTCCTTTCTAGCTTTGGTTTGCTAATCTAGCCAAGCAGTTAAAGCGGGGACGCTCCAAATTGCCTGAAGTGATTCAAAAAGCCGTTGCTCTTGTCGGGGTAGGCGGCTTTTTCGTTTCTGGCTTTAGCCTCTCATTACCCGAATAGCGGCTTTTAATTTCCGCAAATCAGTTAATCTGAATAAATGGCTTGTGCCTATTTCTGTACTAGGTGTTATTTTCCCGTCTCTTACATAACGGCGAAAAGTTGCAGATGAAACCTCAAGATAACTCATAGCCTCTTTTGCCGTGAATTCTGCGTTTTTCAAATCGCCAAACAAATCATCGTGACTTAAGTTTTCATCGTCACTAAAAGCCTTTCTTGCCACAAGAGCAAAGAATTTCTCCTGTTCTTGCAATGGAATCATTTGTAGTTCTGCAAATATTTTCTCTGCTGTTACTTGAATCATTTTTTTACCTACTAGCTTTTATATAATTCTTTAGTTCTTCGTAAAAATTCTCGTGTGTTCCAATTTTATAAAAATCAATCACAACAAACTGAATCTCATTCTCTATATTTTGATAAGCAATTAGATATTCTTGCTTATGAAATTTGAATTTATGGACACGGATACCCGCTAAATCACCGATTTTTAATTCCCCAATATTTGCATCATTACAAATACTCTCTATTTCGTCTTCTATAGCCGCTCTTAAATCCCTGTGTTGTTTCTTAACAAATTGACTGAACGGCTTTTTATAATTTATTTTTAATCCCATATACTCCCTTTCTTTATATCACTGTTGATATAAAATACAATCATTTGTTTATTTTACCGAACAATTTTTCCAATAGCTTGCTTTTCTTGGCGGGCGGCTCTGGCGGGGTTTCGGCTTTCTGTTCTGGCTGGTAGGTTAGCAGAAGAGTTAATCGGCGGACTTCTTCTGCGGATTTACGTCTATCCGCCGCCTCTTCATCAAGGCGACGGCGTAAGTCTTGCCGTTCTTCCTTTAGTATCTCTGTTTGTTCACGAAGCAAGGCATTTTCACGCCGTAGAGCCTCTGTTTCCAATGCTTCCTTTACGGCTTCCTGTCGTTCAACACTACTTCCTTCTTGCGTAGTTCCTTTGTTCACTGGCGGGTAAACACGATGTAGTTCTGACGGGTCGATTTCCCATTCACCCAACTGGTTTTTATTAGCGGAAATCCTGCCTTTTTGGATTGCCTTAAGAATTGCTGGCTTGCCCCTGCCACACGCTTCTGCTGCCGTTTTGAGTGAGTACATCTTGTATTTCCTATCGTTCAATGGAATTTCTAGGAAACAGTTTTAGGAAACATACAGATAATGTCAATCGTAAAAACCGTTTTCTGTGTTGGCTGTTCGGGTCGGCGGGAATTTAAGGGCTGGCGAGCTTTGAGAACAGCCAACACAGAAAACGGTTGGCTGTCGGCAGACTTAAAACGGGGCGGTTTCTGTTTTGTGCCAAAATTCAAGATATTTGACACGAGACTATTATCCTGTTAAATCAATAACCTATTTTTGTCATAAATCAGTGACAAATAAGGCTTATGAAAATAGGTTATACTTTAATGTATTTTTGTTTTTAGAGAACCCAACTTATGGCTAGCGATAACACCGACGACACTATTCAAAAGAAAGAAATCGCATTTTATACAGCTAGTGTCACGGCTTGGTACAATACATCGCTTGAACACGATAAAAGCCTTTTCACAATGTCAGTTGCTGGAATTGGTTTACTAACAACATTAGTCAGAACAATTGGCGTTTCATCTGCTGAAACTCTTGTTCTTTACATAGTCGCAATGCTTAGTTTTCTTATATGCCTAGTTATAATTTTAGTAATATTCAAAAAAAATAGAGCCTACATAGAACAAATGATTCAAGGTCAACAAACAACCGATAAAAGCTTAGCGATTCTTGATAATGTGGCTATTGTATCTTTTGGTATTGCTGTTATTCTTTCGACAATTATAGGCGTGTCATCAACAATAAATTCATACACAACAACGGCGGTACAAATGGCAAACGAAAACAGCAAACCACCAGTTAAAATTATTGCTCATGATAGCTTTGAGGGTGCATTAAGATTAACGCCAAGAAACAAACTAGATGAAAGCTTTCAAGGGGCAGCCTCATTACAGCCAAAACCAGCGGTAAATACAACATCACAACCAACATCTACAAACAATCTTCCGCAAACACCAACAACAGGAACTCAACAAAACAAGCAATAATCATTTTATTAAGGAAATTTTCATGTTCACACAAATGTCTTTCATAAAAAAAATAACTCATACGGCTCGTGATACCAACTACGAATTAAATGTATATCAAGTTCAAGAAACTGGTGAATATAGTATATATATATCAAAAGACGGCTTCGGAGTTGGAGATATTTTTGTAGCCTCTCAAGAAGTGGCTCAAGACGCAGTACATACAAACAATACTGATGTAGTTGCCATTCTCATTGAAAACGCCATTAGTGACATTGATAGAAACGCATTTAATTTTTACTAAATGTCCTCCCTAGTCACAACCTCAATATCATCAATGACCGCCTCGTCTGGTTCAGGCGAGGCAAAAATTAGCGGGTCGTAGTTCTGGATAAAATCGCACTCCCGCTTTTCAATGGCAAGCTGTAAATGGTGGAGATTTCTGCCTCTGATTTTCACCACCATAAAACTGTAAATGATTGCTAGCTCTCGGTTTTTTCCGCCGTCCGAAACCACATCTAACAAGTAGGTGTTGGCGGGGGCGTGGTGTGTGCCGTCGGTTCGCCGTATCCGTATAATCTTGCTGCGGTCTTTGGCATCAAACGCCTGATATTGCCGCTTTTTATGTTGCATAACTTACCTGTCAAAATCTACCCCGTCCTTGTCGGGATCGCTCGGCTGTTGCCGCTCCCGCTCTT
>JAQTNZ010000135.1 GCA_028713595.1 Methylovulum sp.
GCTGCAAGATTTTCAGGATCGTCAAGGACGTTTACCGGGGCAAACACAAAAACTACTCCCTGACATGGAGCTTGGTGGCCGCGCTGGTTAACCTGAGATATGGCAATATTTAGGAAAGATGTCTATTATTATCCCGATGTGATGCTGGTAGGCAATAAAGCCGATAATGCCGAATTTTATAAAGAACAGCCCTGCTTTATCGCCGAAGTGCAATCAAAAAGCACCGCACGGATTGACCGCCACGAAAAATGGCCGGTCTATGCACATCTGCCCAGCTTACGCTATTATCTGCTGGCCGATTCGCGGCAAAGGCAGGTCGACTATTTCTGGCGCGATGAATCAGGCGCATGGCAAAACGGCATCTTGGCAGAAGGGCAAGGGCTAGACATTGCTTGCGATGATTACCACACCCGCCTGAGTTTGGCAGACATTTACGAAGATGTGGTGTTTTAACAATAGGCAACCCCGGACTATTGCGGTCACGGGCATTCGTGCTTAAGAGGAACAGATTATGCGGTTAGTGCGCGTACAAGTCCCTGAGTTTAGGGCGTTAAAAGATGTTGATATTACCTTTGAGCCGGACTTTTACCCGCAAGTGTTTCCGGTCGGGAGCTTAAATGGCGGAGGGAAAAGTACGCTTTTGCAGTTGATTTTTGTGTTGTTGCATTGTTCGGCGCATAAAGAGCGGCATCCATTTGTTGCCAATATGCTGGATAGAGTAACAATTTCAGAGAGTCAAACCAGCAGCATATTAGCCAAGTTTGAGTTACTGGAAGGTGGCAAAAAAATCGAGCTGGAGTTTACCCTTTGCAATGACGGCTATTTGCGCGAATTGGACATTGATCCTATTTTTAATAGGGAAATGGTTTCATTTGGTATTTTTAGAAGACAGGATTGGCTACTAGAAAGCCTTGAAAAATCAGATGAAGAACTGGAAGAAGAATTTTATCGTTTACTTTCGCATGAACTAAATGATCCAGAATCTAAAATAACAATGGAGGAAATGGAATCTGACTTTGAAAACGCCATGAAAGAAAGGGAATACTTCCAACCTTTAATAAAGAACATTAAAAAATCTTTAATAGCAAAAAATCAATTTTGTATTACCTCTTTTTATTCTAAACAAGAATTAGGTCTGATTTGTAATTTTTCAGGTTCAAAAAAAGATATTAAAGAGATTTTGACATCCATATCAAAACGGATATTTCTTTCCGCCCCTTCAACTCAAATTTATCTTTTTCTTAGCAAGAATGAAAAGCAACAGCTTTTCAAAAGCAAAGCCGATCCCAAAAACTCATATCTATATCAATATTCCATTGAACAATCTAAAAATAGCTTGCGCAACTTCCTAACCTACGATGTTTTTGCAACCGACACCCTTGTATCTCTTATTGAGACAGCCCGCAATCAAGACTTCAAAACTCTAGTTGATACCGGAACTAACGGCATCACCTACCCAAAAATAATTGAAGAATTGAATGCGTTAACACGAGATAAAACCGTGTTTCCTCTCCTAGACGATAAAGCGAATATCATAGGCGTGGTTTTTAAAACCCCAGAAGGCACAGACATTTATCCCGAAGATTTAAGCCACGGCGAATTAAAACGTTTGAGCCTTTATGTCTGGCTAAAATTAATAATCCCCCAAGATGAAAACATCGTTTTGATGGACGAAATAGAAAACGGCTTCCACCTTGACTGGCAATACACCATAGTCCGTGATTTAATTGAATGGGGTAAGACTAACCAATATATTTTAGCCACCCATTCTTACGAGCTTTGCACGGCGCTAACACCCGCCCACGTCAAAGAAATTGAACTTAAGCCCATTGCAAAATAATTTGTTATGAGCCTATCACCAACCGAACTACACTTGCATTGCCAAGAAATAATCAAATTATCACAAAGAAAAAAAGGCATTATCATTCTTTGCGAAGGCAATATTAATGAAATTAAAGGTAGGGTGGAACGCTACCGTCGCCTAGAAATATTCCCCGATGCCAATTTTTATAAAGCGTGTATTCCTATTTGGTGGACAGAAAAACGGCCTACTTTTGTGCCTTGCGGCGATAGAAAAGACGTTATCGACACTTATTTTTCATTAGTTGATGCCGCTAATAATAGCGATATTCCGTCAGGCATTGACAAAAACAAGTTCTTTGCCATTATTGACTTAGACTTACAACCTCATGCTTTTTCTAATTATGTCGTTACCGACACCGAAGCCCTTTACTCGCTTTATTATCAAAACGGCAAATTCCAACCCATCGGCATAAACCAGCACAGCATTTTCATTACCGGACTGATTTATAAAGAAGCCTATTTTTTAGTCCCCGACCTACAGCCACTTTTCGACCATCACTTTACCGTTTTTTATAACGACCAACCGCTTAATCTTGACGGCCTCTATCAAATAATGGCACAAGCATTATCGGACGACAACAATCTTTGCACCCATTTCCCACGCGCTTGCGGCAGGCTCAACCATCTTGCAACATTAGACTTTACCAACGTAGCGACCTTGCAGGAAAGCTGGCTACAGACATTCCTGAGCGCAAATGAGCCAGAAAAAAGCCAGCTCATTTATGCGTTGCTCACTATCCACCAAGTTAAGGATTACTGGAAGGCTTTTACCCCTAAGGACACTATCCCCGAAGCGCGTTTTAAAGAACAGCTTACCCTGGCTATCGGCGGCTTTTATTCGCGCCAGCCACTAGACAGCGAGCATCATTTGCCCTGTTTCTTTAAGACACTATCGACCCACACCCTTTAATTATAATAAGGTTATCACAATGAGCGAACAAACAGCCTGGAACCGTGAAGAATTTGAAGCCGCCCTGCGCGGTATGGAGAAGTATTACCACATCCATCATCCGTACCATACGCTGATGAATGAAGGCAAGTTGACGAAAGAGCAATTGCAAGGCTGGGTAGCCAACCGTTTTTATTATCAGGTGTCCATTCCGCTGAAAGATGCCAATATCCTCGCCAATTGCCCCGACCGCGAAACCCGCGCCCTGTGGATTCAACGTATTCTTGACCATGACGGCCACCCTGGCGATCCGGGCGGTATTGAGGCATGGATACAATTGGGTGTCGCTGTCGGTTTAAGCCGTGAGGATGTCACGTCTTTAAAGCATGTTTTGCCGGGGGTGCGTTTTGCCGTGGATGCGTATGTCAATTTCGCCCGCCGCGCCGAATGGCACGAAGCCGCCAGCTCATCGCTGACCGAACTGTTCGCGCCGAAAATCCACCAACAACGCTTGGACAATTGGCCTGAACATTACCCTTGGGTGGATATGGAAGGTTACACTTATTTCCGCAAACGCCTGACCGAAGCCCGCCGCGATGTCGAACACGGCTTGGCGATTACGTTGGATTGGTACAAAACCCGCGAACAACAAGATAGGATGGTGGAGATTTTAAAATTTAAGCTGGATGTGTTGTGGACGATGGCGGATGCGATGTACATGGCCTATATCCATAATATGCCGCCGTATTTTAATATTGGGGAATGAGGAGATGGTTTAGGTGGGATACCTATAGTTTCCGCGCCAGAGCTATAAAATAATATTATTATAAGTACACACTCGTTCCCATGCGCCGCGTGGGAATGCCGTAAGGACGCGCCGCGTCCCGTTTCACACACCGCAGCGCGGGTGGCACTGCATTCCCACGCGGCGCATGGGAACGAGAGTTCTGCTTTTATCTTATTGAAGTTACAGGCACAAATCCTCATAACTTAATAACAGTGATTTACGCCCTTTACGCCCCGTGGGTAAGTGGGAACGATACCCCCCCAAAAACCCCAGGCAACAAAAAAGGCCGGATTTTTTACAAATCCGGCCTTTTTTTATCGGCAACTTTTAGTCAGCAAGAACCAGGGCTTTTACTCTTGAATTCAGTCTGCTTTTGCTGCGGGCGGCTTTATTTTTATGGATAATGCCTTTGTTGACTGCGGAATCAATGATAGGCACAGCCGTTTTATAAGCTGCTTGCGCTTGTTCTTTATCGCCCGCCCTTACTGCGGCAAGAACCTTTTTGATAAAGGTGCGTAAGTTGCTGCGTTGTCCTGCGTTGCGAATACGGCTTTTTTCCGCTTGTTTCGCGCGCTTTTTAGCTTGTGCTGTATTAGCCATGGTGTCTCGGTTTTTCAAGTTAAGTAAAATAGCCGTATATTATCTTTTTAAATGTTATTATTGTCAAACTTTTTAGCGAGTTACGGAGCCGTAGATTGAGCAGGCAACTTATTAAATCAACTGCGGTGGTCAGTGGCTTGACATTGATGTCGCGCTTGCTGGGTTTTGTCCGCGATATGCTGATTGCGCGGCTGTTTGGCGTGGATTTGGCGACCGATGCGTTTTTTGTCGCTTTTAAGATACCCAATTTTTTGCGCCGTTTGTTTACCGAAGGCGCGTTTGCCCATGCTTTTATTCCGGTGCTGGCCGACTATCAGGCGCAAAATGATCCGGCGGCGGTCAGGCAATTTATCGGCAAAGCCGCTGGGATGTGGGCTTTTATGCTGTTGGTGCTGACCTTAATCGGGGTCGTGGCGGCCCCGCTGTTGATTTTGGTGCTGGCACCGGGTTTTGACTGGCAAGGCCCGCAACACGAGTTGGCGGTGCTGATGTTGCAGATTACGTTTCCTTACTTGCTGTTTATCGCCTTGGTGGCGTTTGCGGGGGGGATTTTAAATGCCTACCATCAGTTTGTGATTCCGGCGCTGACTCCTGCCTTGCTTAATGTCAGTATGATCGCCGCCGCCATCTGGCTGGCCCCGTATCTGGATGAGCCGGTCATGGCCTTGGCTTGGGGGGTGTTGATCGCAGGGATAGCCCAATTGGCGCTGCAAATCCCCGCCCTGCTGCGCTTGGGGCTGTTGCCGCGCTTACGGCTGGATTTTCAGGATACGGGCGTTAAGCGGCTTTTTAAGCGCATTGTGCCGGCGATTTTTAGCGTTTCGGTCACGCAAATCAATTTATTGCTCGATACTTTGATCGCCTCGTTCCTGACCGTGGGCAGCGTCTCTTGGCTGTATTATTCCGATAGGCTGGTGGAATTCCCGCAGGGTTTGTTAGGTTTGGCCTTGGGTACGGTGATTTTGCCGCAATTGGCTAAGCATCATGCCCAGGCCGACCCGCAGGCCTTTTCCAACGCCTTGGATTGGGGCTTGCGGCTGGTGCTGTTGACCGGTATTCCGGCAACCATCGGGCTGATTTTGCTGTCCGAGCCGATGCTGGTGACAATGTTCCAATATGAGGAGTTTACCCATGCCGACGTGCTGTTGGCCGGGCAAAGCCTTAAGGCTTACGCGCTGGGTTTGCTGGGTTTTTTGATGATTAAGGTGTTGGTGCCAGGCTTTACCGCCCGCCAAGATTTGACCACGCCCTTGCGTTATGGTGGTTATGCGATGGCGGTTAGCTTGGCGGGCAATGTATTGGCGATACCCTTAGCCCATGCCGGACTGGCCTTAGCCACGTCGCTGGGGGCGATTATCAACGCCCTGTTGTTGCTGTATAAGTTACGCCAAGAGCGCGTTTACCAAGCGGCGGCGGGATGGTGGCCGTTTTTGGTGCGGATAGGCTTGGCAAGCGCGGCGATGGCCGCCAGTTTATACTATGGCGTGGACGCTGATGACTGGCAACAGTGGCGCACGGCGGCGCGGATAGTCAACTTGCTTAAGTTTATCCTGCTGGGGATGGGCGTTTATGGTGCAGTTTTGCTAATGACTGGCTTAAGACTACGGCATTTAAGCGTTGCCCATGATAAGATAAATAATTTTTTACCATCGTGATGTGCGCCCTCCTCTGTGGCTAAAACGGCCTACGTCTGGCGGGTGTTACCCAACGGTGACATTCACCCTGCCACTGCCGCAGGGTGTGGATTGGAACATGCAATTAATTAGAGGCTTGGCGCATTTAAAACCGTTCGTGGACGGCTGTGTGCTAACGATAGGCAATTTTGACGGTCTACACTTAGGCCATCGGGCGGTGATAAAAAAACTGGTGGCCCGCGGTGAGGCGCTGGGCTTGCCCGTGGTCATCATGATTTTTGAGCCGCAACCGTTAGAATATTTTTTAAAGGACAACGAACCCTCGCGCCTGAGCGCCTTGCGCGATAAGGTCATCCAGTTCAGCGGCCTACCCGTTGACTATTTGCTGATAGCGCGTTTTAACCGCCAGTTTGCCGATGTCGATGCCGAGCAGTTTATTGATGAGATTTTGCTGGAAAAACTCAACATCAAACATCTGGTGATCGGTGATGATTTCCATTTTGGCAAAGCGCGGGGCGGCAATTTTGCCTTGCTGAAAGCCAAAGGCCGCAGCTACGGCTTTAGCCTTGAGGATACCGGCTCGTATGTAATCGAAGATTACCGCGTCAGCAGCACCCTGATTCGAGATGCGCTGGCGGCGGGGGATTTAGCCCAGGCGGAGCGTTTGCTAGGGCACAGCTATTCGATTTGTGGGCGGGTCGCGCACGGTGACAAACGGGGCCGCACCCTAGGCTATCCGACCGCCAACATTAGGCTATTCCGCAAAAATACGCCCGTCAACGGCGTGTTTGCCGTGACCATGACCGGTATCGACGGCTTGGTTTTTCAGGGCGTTGCCAATGTCGGCACACGACCTACGGTCGAAGGAGGCTCTAAAGTCATCCTGGAAACGCATTTGTTCGATTTTGACAAGGAAATCTATGGCCGTTATGTGGAAGTGCAATTCCGCCATAAAATCCGCGATGAACTGCGTTTCCAATCAATCGGACAATTACAAACCCAAATTGCCCAAGATGTCGCAGAAGCTAGGCAGTATTTTGCCAATACTAATAATGCCCATTAATGGTTTCTCTTCGACAAGTGACCCGAATTTAAATTTATATAAAGCGATAGTTTATGACGATGGATTATAAAAAAACCCTAAACCTGCCCAATACGGCCTTCCCGATGAAAGGCAACTTGGCGCAACGCGAG
>JAQTNZ010000136.1 GCA_028713595.1 Methylovulum sp.
CCATTGCCCTAATCCCTCTAAAACAAACATACACATTAACCATGAGCAACACACTATGATTATTAACGGTGTAACCATAGACGCTACGTTTGCCGAAGCGTTTCCTATGAAAGCGACCCGCGCCATCATCACGGCGCAAAACGAGAAATGGGCGCTGATCGCCGCCCAAGCCATGACCGGCTTTGCCACATCGGTGATCGCCTGTGGCTGTGAGGCCGGTATCGAGCGCACGTTAAGCCCCGAAGAAACCCCCGATGGCCGCCCTGGCGTGGCCGTCATGATCTTTGCCATGGGCGGCAAAGGCCTGGCCAAACAACTGGAAACCCGCGCCGGACAATGCGTGTTGACCTCGCCGACTTCGGCTTTGTTTGCGGGCATAGACGGCGGCACCCGCATCCCCTTTGGCAAAAATCTGCGCTACTTCGGCGATGGCTTCCAAATCGCCAAAGTCATCGGCGGCAAACGCTATTGGCGAGTACCCGTCATGGACGGCGAATTTTTGGCCGAAGCGACCACCGGCCAAGTCGAAGCGATTGGCGGCGGCAATTTTTTGGTCTTGGCCCAGTCCCAACCACAAGCCTTGGCCGCCTGTGAAGCGGCGATTGAAGCCATGAGAAAAATCCCCAACGTCATTATGCCCTTCCCTGGCGGGGTCGTGCGTTCCGGCTCCAAAGTCGGCTCCAAATACAAATCCTTGGGCGCATCCAGCAACGATGCGTTCTGCCCAACCCTAAAAGGCATGACCAAAACCGAGTTGTCACCTGACATTGAATCGGTGATGGAAATCGTTATTGATGGCCTGACCAAAGCCGACATTGACCACGCCATGCGCGTCGGCATCCAAGCCGTGTGCGACTTGGGCGCGGCCAACGGCATCCAACGCATCAGCGCGGGCAATTACGGCGGCAAGCTGGGGCCGTTCCACTTTCATTTACAGGAGATCATGGCATGAGCGCGTTAACCTTAACCTTAAAATACCGCCCCGACCAGCGCGTGGACATGTCACCGCTATCTTGCCACTTGTTACAGGACAAAGACCCCAGCGACATCGCCGCCATTGAACTGCAAAGCGGCAAATGCAAACTGCGCGTGGCTGACTTATTTACCGTGTCCGGCTCCGACACCCAAACTATCATCATCAAAAACAGCTTTGACAAGCTCGATTTTATCGGCAAAGACCTTGACGGTGGCAGCATCACCGTCGAAGGCGACGCTGGCGCGTATCTGGCGATGGGCATGAAAACCGGTGAAATTACCGTCTCCGGCCATGCCGGGCTGTATGCCGGTTGTGAAATGAAAAAAGGCTATCTGGAAATTGGCGGCAATGTCGGCGACTTTTTGGGCGGGGCGTTGCCCGGCAACAAAATGGGCATGAAAGGCGGCATGATCTTGGTCAAAGGCAACGCGGGCGAGCGGGTCGGCGACCATTTACGGCGCGGCACCATCCTTATCGAAGGCGATGCGGGCGATTATTGCGGCTCACGCATGACCGCCGGCACTATCGCGGTCATGGGGCAAACCGGACGTTACCTAGGCTACGCCATGCGCCGTGGCACCTTATTGCTCTGGAACCCACCGCAATTGTCCGCCAGCTTCAACGATTGCGGCACCCATACCCTAGCGTTTTTGCCCCTGCTGTTCAGAGCCTTGCAAACGTTAAACTCAAAATTTGCCGACAGCACGGCGGCGTTTAACCGCGTCCAACGTTATGCAGGCGATATGGCGGAAATGGGGCGCGGGGAAGTGTTGGTTAGGAAATAATCGGTAGAACCTGAATGATACGGGATAAGCGACACCCATCCCGTATTAGGCAACCGCTTTAATTGGGCTGGGTATCAGTGGATTTAACAGGGTCGCGGGAGACATTAATGAACACGCTACAAGAAAGAATTAATCAGGAGCTTGATAGCCTACCTTTAAGTTCACAAAAAGAAGTGTTCGATTTTGTACTCTTCCTTAAGCAAAAAGCCAACACTGAAACCGACCAGGATTTTTTGTCAAAAAATGCAGGCATTAAACAAGCCATTATCGATGGCTTAAATACACCGCTTGATGAATGCTCAGAGCAATTAGAGTGGTGATGTATAAGCTGTATTACACCATCCGGGCAAAAAAAGATGCCCAGCTGATAAAAGCCTCTAACCTGAAAAGTAAAGCGGAAGCGTTATTAAGGTTAATTGCCCAAAACCCTTATGCTTACCCGCCTGAATTTGAATTTTTAAAAGGTGAATTAAAAGGCGCAATTTCCAGACGGATTAATAAACAGCATCGGCTTGTTTATGAAGTTTTAGAAAAAGAGCGGGCGATAAAAATTATCATGATGTGGACGCATTATGAGTAAAAGCACACGGGGATAGCCCACATTGCCATCGCTCCCATGCTTGATAGCAAGCATGGGTATCCACAGCCTTTAATTTTAAGGCTCTGCTGATTTTTCAGCACTATAGGGCCCTAAAAATCTATCTCCGTTAAAATGGATCAGGTGGGACGGGGCATCGGCAACCCAGACTTCGGTTTCCCAAGCAATTTCGGAAAGATAGCGCGTCATAAGCTGGCGGGAAGGGAAAGCCGTTACATAAACCAGCCCTGCCGAGGCGCCAGCAAACAGAACAGCAAGTTCTGCATGACGCTTGCCGTCAACCGGGCCGTGACTGGTGACGGACTCCACCAACAGCAACCAATTTTTTTCAGGGTAGTAAAGCACCACATCCGGCATTTTGCCGTGTGAATCGACACTTACACCCAATTTGGCCAACAAGCCTTTATCGAAATAACCCCACTTTTCGCCGGTGTCCCCGACATAAACCAATACGCCGCCGTGGACATAGCGCGGCGCAAAATCTTCGACAATGGCTTTGATAAGTTCGCTATGCTCTCCGGGGCTGAGATTTATTGCTTGTCCGGCGGCAATCTGTACAGGGACAAGCCATTGCTCCCGTACCTTCGCATATCGGGCGGCGAGGGTTTCCCGAATAGAAAAGTAGTGCAATAAGGTGGAGTCCCATAAATGACCGCCATAGGTTTTCAAAAGCGCGAGGGTTTCCGGCTCAATCTGGTAAACGGCCTTAGGGCTGTTTACCGCCCGGTTAGGTTCATCAGGATTATAAAGCGCTATCCCTGCGGCAACGAACTGGTGCATGGTTTGACGGCGGAACGTTTCGCGGGTGTTGGGCGCATAGTCCTTGCCATAATGGTTGCGGCTAAAATCCATCATCGGCGTTATGCCCATAAGCGGGTTCTCGATTTGCGCCCAAGTCTTTTCAGGTGTCAGATTCAATAACGCCAGCAAACAAAGTGCCGAACGTTCATTCTGTTGGGGACGGGGCAAACCCAAAGCCGCGAGAATTTTTAGAGCGTCTTGGATGTTGTTGTTTTCGGCCATGTGATACTTGCAATTTTCCTGTCGATAGTTTCTTGATCCAGCTCGTTTTGATTCCTTGCCCAAATGCCAAGCTGGGCCAATAAATCACGGCTGGGGTATTTCATTTGGCGCAAGTCGGTGGCGTTAACTTGCGTGTGGCCGCTAAAACGGCGGAATTGCCCGTCAACAGCCGTGCCATTCAAGAACACGCTCAAGCCTAGGGCAACATTTTCGGCAAGCCCTTGTTTGCCACAATGGAAAATATTCAGGTGGTTTTCAAACCCCAACACAGGGCTATTGAACGCATCGGGGTAAACCATGCTGGCCGTAATACGGCGTTTTTCTTCTTTGGATGAAAACCGCCGCACAACAACATAACAGCCGTTTGGATAAAACCATTTTTCGGTTGCATCGTTCCGCATGATCGCATTGGGCTTTTTAATGCCCTGCTTAGGCCAGTCAAGCGACCCGCCAGAAAAATGATGGGGGTAAAGCAAGGGGACGCTTCCTGCTTCCGGCATCTGCCGAAGATGTTCTTTTAACCGAAAATCCACAACCGGCCCGGTTGACACTTGCAGGTTAATCTGTGTAAGTGAACAGTTAACAAGAGGGGAAAGCCCAATTTCATTATTTTCTGGTGAAGTCGGAATATGAATAAAATGCCCGGCATCGTCTGGGAAAACAATACGGCCAAAGGGATAAACGTAAGTTTCGGTATAAAAAAAACGGTCATCGGTTGAGGTGGAAATGGTCACATCACCCTGCGGTGCGTCCCGCTCAAGCAGGATGATGATATTTTCCTGCAAGACATCATCATCTTTAAAAGCACGATCACGGGAGCCAAAAAGATGCAGGTGTTTAATTGCGGTTTTGGATAAAATCAGCTCACGGAATGGCCTGTAGTAAAGGCCATTGCAAAAACTACGTGGAATGATGGCGACAATCTGGCCACCTGGCTGCATCAGTTCAAGGGCAAGCGCAACAAAAGCCGAATAGAGGTTAACCGTTTCAATCCCGACTTGGCGAAGCAAAAGCCGATGACGTGAAGCGCTATTGATTTTTTTATAAGGCGGATTCAAGATGGCATGGGTAAAATTCCGTTTCCCCTCACATATCAGCTTTACGGCTTCTTCGATAAAGTCCCCAGACAACACAGAACTGTCCATATCAAGTTCGCCGGGATATGCCGCCAGTGTCCGAGCCAAATGCCCGCGCATATTCGCGTCTATCTCATAAGACACAACATTGACACGCTGAAAATCAAAGCCACTGGACACCCAACGGTTAAGGAAAGCCGCAGAAAGCGAGCCTATACCCGCCCCCGCATCCAAAAGCCTTGCTGTTTGCAAAGTTGATGGTTCAAAAAGGGATGCCATGAAGTGGGCAACCGTTGAAGAGGTCATAAACTGACCCCATTCTGATTTGTGCTTGCGGCTAATTTGCCGCCCTACCTCTCTACGGACGGTATCGACATGTTCAAGCAGTTGCAGCATTGATGGCCTAAAATTGGATAACTGGACTCAGTTTAGCATTATTAGACATATCGGCCATAAACCTAAGAGTTGGCGGAAAATACCCCACCCCCATTGCACCTTCATGCCAAAACATGAAGGCGCATCAAGCGGTTAATCTTCCGAATACTCCACTACGTCAACCAAAGGCGTTTGCGCTTGCTCGATGGCGGCGACGCGCTTTTCCAAGTCTTCCAATTTGGTGCGGGTTTTCGCCAGCACCATTTTTTGGACTTCAAACTCTTCCCTAGTTACCAAGTCCAATTTGCCTAGGGCGCTTTGCAATATGGCGTGGAAGTTTTTTTCCAAATCTTCTTTAAAATTGTTCAGGCCGGGCGGGATAACCCCGGCCAGACGGTTGGCGATGTCATCTATGGCTTTAGCATCAAACATGGTGGCTCTCACGGTAAGTAAAGGGGCTGCTAAGGGGAGGTATTAGCAGACGGGTCAAAACCGTCAGCAAGGATATGCTCACGGCATATTTTAACGGAATCGCTTTGGCTTAAGGGCAACTGGGTCAAGTTACATTGGTAGTGGTTAGCCACTTCAATGAAGTTGATGCAGGAATGGCACACCCCAAAGCTTTTGGCGTTGTTGGCCTTTTGTAACTCAATCAAGACATTGCTTAACGCCTCTTCAATGGTGGTGAAGCTTTGTGAGGCGATAATGGCTTGCGCTTGGGCGAACACGTCTATGGGCTTGATCTCGTCCAACAGCCGCCGCCCTTCGTCCGATAGGGCCAGATGCACCACACGCCCATCTTCGCTGTCTTGGCTTTTGACGACATAGTCTTTCCGCTCCAAGACTTGGATGGATTGGGAGATAGTGCCTTTGGTCAGGCCTAAGAATTCGGCGACCGCAGCGGGGGTGTCGCTAAAACGGTTGCAGGTGGACAAATAGTCCAACACTTGGACGTGTACGGGCTGCAAGCCGATGGCGACAAATTTTTTCCGCTCTTCGGAACGCAACAGATTACTGATGCGCTCGATTAGCCTAAAGGTGTTTAAGTCATCCATTCGTTTATAATGAAAACGCTTTCTTAAAAAATTCAGGTTGCGCCAAGGCCGCTTTATGAATATCGACATTGTAATAAGTGGTGTCGAACGGTTTGTTGGCGGACTCCAGTTCGCGGAACTTCGCCAAACTGGCTTTGCTGGCGATAGTCGCGCTCCACCAGCCGGACGGGTAAATACATTGCGGGAAGAACAGGGTCTGCAAATGTTCAAAGCCCGCCGCGCCCATCGCCCCGCGCATTTCGCCGATCAGTTTCAGGTGATACAGAGCGGATTCGCTTTGTTGCACCACCATACCGTGCTCGGACAGGCAGTTAAAGCAATCGTGGTAAAACGCCTTGCTGAACAAGCCTTCGGCAGGGCCTACGGGGTCGGTGCTATCGACAATGATGATGTCCACTGAATTGGGTTCGGCATCTTTGACCCATTTGATACCGTCAATAAATTTCAGCTGCGCCCGTGGGTCGCCGTTGGAGGCGCACAGTTCGGGGAAATAGATTTCGGCCAGGCGGGTCACGCGCTCGTCAATGTCAATTTGCACCGCTTCTTCCACTGAGTCATGTTTTAACACTTCTTTTAGGGTTCCGCAATCGCCGCCGCCAATAATCCACACCCGTTTAGGGTTGGGGTGGGTAAACAGCGCGGGATGGCTCATCATTTCATGGTAGAAAAAGTTGTCGCGGGTGGACACCATAGTGCAACCGTCAATCACCATCAGATTGCCGAAAGTTTCGGTTTCGTAAATTTCCAAAAATTGGAAGGCCGATTGTTCTTCGTGCAGTTTCTTTTTAATTTTTAAAGAAAAGGCGGAATCAGCCCCTGGGAGCTGTTCGGTAAACCATTCTGAGGGGTTCATTTATGTTTCCTGAAAAGTAAATAAGTTGAGTGGCTATTATATTAGAATTTGTTAGGCTGTTTAGTATATTTGTCGGCTTTGTTTAAGTAGGGGTGTGGCAGAGGGGGCTTAAGGCTTTGCCTAGCCTTAAGTATTGCTTTTGTTTGGGGCATTGTCGTTAAGTTAATAATTTTTATATTTATTATCAACTAGATAAATCTATCGTAGGTCGGGCTAGCGATAGC
>JAQTNZ010000137.1 GCA_028713595.1 Methylovulum sp.
CCTAGGCGATTCTTGGGTTTTGACTAACTGCTCGAAAGTGTTCATGGGATTTTCCTCAATTAAATGCGGCTATGACTTGACACCCAAACTGCTAAAGGTCATTGGGCTTTATCTCAATAAAAAACAAGCCATTGATTTATAAAATAATCACAATCCTTAAGAGAATTCATCCCTTTTGAAATCAGATACTTACAAAAATCCGTAGTTTTGTTCGGGCCGCCGTCTTGGCAACCCCTTGTATGACATGGGAGATATGCCAGAATGGGAGGGGGTTGAAAATTGTTGGTCTTTGGTGGGGCAATGAATCCTTATGGGCAAGCTTTAGATCAACACCCGATAAAGGCCGCATTTATTCAATGCTTAAGCTATGCCCCGCTTGACGTGACCCGTGTGTTTCGGTGTGGAGTGGATATTATTGGTTTTGAGGGAGGGTTCAGCAATACGTCATATCACTTATAAACCCATTCCATAACGTATAAAAATATCATGCCATTTTTTAAGTCAATGGGTTGAAATATCAGCACAACAAGAAACACGCCTATCCGATAAAGGGGCAATGGTTTGCGCGGCAACGCCCATTAATCAATCCAGTAGCGCAATTTCACCTTAACGCACAGGTTTGGGTGGTCAACTCCCAAGAACGCCCAAATATAGAGGCATCCGAACAGCACCCTCCCTATCACCACCATAAAGCCGCTTACCATAGGCAATAGATAACGCTAAAAATACTTTTTTAGCACCAATACTAACATTTTTTATTAGCTTTAATTGCAATAAGCCACTTATTTTAAAGGCTAAAACAAATATCTAACATATTTTCTAATGATAATTTTGTTGACCTAACATGTTTTCTCATGTTAAAAATTGCCCTGTTGATTTAGTTTCGCTAAACAACCAGCCCACACATTGGGTTGCTCCCTTAGAGGAAAGGGAAATAACAAATAGTAATTCCAATAACAGAGAGAGGATTTTAAAATGACTGAAGTAAAAGAAGACAATTCTTTGTGGTATATCGTTGGCGGCTGTATTGTTGCGATGATCGCTGTGGTTATTTTCCTGAGAGGCGAAAAATCAGCCCACTTGAAAAGCGGCGCGGTTGCCCAATTGCAAGCGGAAACATTTGCCAACATAGAAAAAAGACACACTCAAAACAATGTGACTGAAGATCAAAAAGCAGGCAAATAAATAAAAAATCCCCTCGGCGACAAACGCTTGGGGGGATTTCTTAAGCGGATTTTATGATAAGACAGCCTGATGTAGGCGACGCATTTTGAATAGGGTCGGCTAACGCGCAAGTCAACTGATGCCATAAGCTAACATTTGACGTGGGTGACCAGCCTTTTAATGGCTTAAAGGCATTCGAAAAATGATAAAAACCAAACGATTATTGATAGCCAGATAGCCCCAATCACCCCAAGGTGTTTGTTTTTGCTACCTTCAGCCAGGTAGGGTGGGCAATATGTTTTGTCCACTATTTTTTTGCTGTCACTGGTTTTGCTGGGTATAGACGTACGCTTCTCCGCATTGCACGGGTAAGCCCCTTTCACTACCACATTCAGGTAGTTTTAGCCTATAAACTGCTTGGCGTTAATAATGCTGACCGGAAAACCCGCTCGGGCGATAAAGCCCGTAAAAGCGGTATCGACAATCCCTTGCACCGCCAAATCTTGCCAAGACCAACAGCTATCAATAGCGGCTGATTTGACCAGCACCAGCGCATCGGCATGTAGGGTGGCGGCCAGCCAAGCGGCCAAACTGTCCGAGGTAATGTCCCACGTTGCGGGGATACCCGCTTGGTCAAGTTCGGCAATGTCCGGCGACCAGATAACGGTTGCCGCCGCGCATTGCTGGCGAATCGCCGCAACCTGCCCCATCAAGACAAACTCAGGTTTAAGCCCCTGAAACAGCAAGGCCATTTGCTGCATGGCCAAAATCGCCATCAGATGGGCGGTGCGGTCATTAAATTGCCAGACCTGTTGGCTTAAGCGCACCTGCTCGGCAAAACCGCCGCCACCCGGCACAATCACCACCGTCTTGCCCGGATAGTTTTTACCAATGCTGTCAAGGCAATCGGACAGGTGTTGCGACTGCGCCAAACTGCCACCGACCTTAACGACTATCATCACGCCTAAACTGCCGTAAGACATCAAATAAGGCGGCGGCTTTGTCAAAGCATTCCTGGTATTCTTCAGCCAACACCGAATCATTGACAATGCCACCCCCTGCCCAAAAGCGGATGGTACCGCCCGAATGCACTAAAGTCCTGATGGCGATATTGCTGTCCATATTGCCATCGAAGCCAATATAGGCTATCGAACCGCAATAAATACCCCGGCGTTGCGGTTCCAATTCTTCTATGACTTCCATCGCACGGATTTTCGGTGCGCCGGTAATGGAGCCGCCCGGAAAACAGCTTTTTAACAAATCCAAAGCGTGTTGATGCGCCGCCAACTCGCCAGTAATGGTGCTGACCAGATGATGCACGGTCGCGTAACTTTCCACCACAAATAATTTCGGCACTTTTACGGAACCGATGGTACAGGTTTTGCCAATATCATTGCGTAGCAAATCGACAATCATCACGTTTTCGGCACGGTCTTTCGGGCTATTTTCCAATTGCCGGATTTGTTGCCGGTCTTCATCGCTATCGGTTTTGCGCGGACGGGTGCCTTTAATCGGCTTAGTTTCCACATTGCCGTTTTGCAATTTTAAGAACCGCTCCGGCGATGTGCTTAAAATATGCACTTCAGGCGTATTAAGGTAGCAACTGAACGGGGCGGCATTGATTTGCCGCAACAATTGGTAGGCCGTCCATGGATCGCCCTCACAACTGGCGACAAAACGCTGGGTAAGATTGACCTGATAGCAATCGCCTTCTTTTAGATAACGCTTAATGCGCCGGAAAGCGTCGGCATAATAAGCCCTATCCATATTCGGGCGGATTTCGCCCAATACGGCAAACGGCTTTGGGGTAATGTCCGGCAAAACACTAAAACAGGCCCGCAAACGCTCGCACGTTTGCGCGTCCAAACCTTGCGCCACCAAAGTGCTTTGTTGGCGATGATGGTCAACAATCACCGCCCAGGCGTAGATGCCCACCGCCATTTCGGCAATATGCTCGGCATCTTCGGCGATAATGGGCAAATGCTCCAAACGCCGCGCCAAATCATAGGCAAAATAGCCGATAGCCCCGCCATTAAACGGTAAGCCGCTGATGTTTATGGCTTGCCCGGTAAAGGCCTGTAACTGCTGTTTGACCAGTAAGAACGGGTCGGCAAGGCTGTGGCTTACACCTGTGGCGGTGCTAATGATGGTGGTGTCGCCGTGGGTGACTAAGGTACACAAAGGCTCGGCGGCGATAATGTCGTAACGGCCTTGTTGGCTGGATGGGTGGCCACTATCAAGGAAAACCGCCCAAGGCTGGTCTGACCATGTTGAAAACAACACGGCACTGTCTGCAAAATACGGCAGCGCGAAAGTGTATGGATGTGATACCGACATTGAAAAGAAGTGTAATGGGAGGGGAGCGCACTGGCTTACGGAAAATCGCGCGGATAAGTACCCGATGGTAAGGCCAATACGGAAACGGACTCGAATTTAAGGGTATTGTACCATTATTTCTAGGCAAACTGGCTTAAGGCTGTCCGCTGCCTTTTTTATTCCGGCGGATAACCGTGATAATTGAGTTTGGCAAGCAAGCGCAAATTGAGGGTTTGGGTATCCATGTCCAAGCGTTTGGCGATGGTGTTGATCGGCAAGTTTTTTAGCGCTTCCAAAGAACCAAAACGCAGGGTGAACAGTTTGTTTTGTTTGAGCGCGGGAAAATGGCTCATAATGGCGGCACAACGCGCATCAACCAGTTGTCGGGCTTTATGCAGTTCGGCGGCCACTTCATGGCTTAAGGCCGCATTCGTACAGGTAGCTTGCGTTGGAGCGGGCTGGGCGGCAACCACGCCCCGCGCCTTATCGCGCAAGGCCGCCAGTTTACTGCTTTGGGCAGGGGCAACCAAGACGCTGGCCTCCTGCACCGTCACTTTCCGGCGTTTGGGCTGACTATTATCGGATATCATTCAGAACAGATGGGGGGATTAACAAAAATAAGCGGCATGATCGCACAAAATCAAAGCGCAAATTGATAATGCCAACACTTGCAAGCGCATATTAGGCTATAGCCAATAGCTTGGCAATAGCTTACCCCAGGTAGTTTGGGGATGAATCCATAAAAGTGGTTCATATAAACCCAATCAAAACCACAGAATATACAACGCATTATTAAGCAATTGATTTTAATAAAAAAATAAATATGGCATCAATTATGCCCTAAATAACGCGTATTTGAACCGTTCATTTGATTCGCTGTTGATCGGGATAATTATTCGCCCGCCGTTTTTAGAGGACACTTTCAAATACATTGCCTTAAAAAAAGTCACAGGAAATGGGGTTGATGGATAAAAATTTATCCGGTTTAGTTTTATCGGGAACAACTGATAAACAGATTGGGACTAACATTTTGCATATAAAAACTTAAATTTTGCAACTCTCTTTCATAGGAAAAACCATGAAAACTTTACTAGCTATAATCATGATCGCTGCCACCTGTTTTCTTGGCTCTGCCCAAGCAGACATCAAAGCGGACAAACAGGCGGCGATGGCGGCTTGCGCCCAAGATGCGGCAACCGCCAATTGCCCAACCGTGCAGAAAGGCTTTTTTAAATGTTTGCGGGCTTATAAAAAAGCCAATAGCGGCTTTAAGTTCAGTGACAGTTGTAAAGCGGCTATGGGGACATTACGCGCAGATAAAAAAGCACAAAAAGATTCTTCAGCAAGCGCTCCAGCTTCCGCTCCCGCCTCTTCAGACAGCAATCCACCGCAGTGATTGCGCCGCTAACCGCCCCATAAGCGCCCGTCTTGATCACCGCTTAGTTTAATTGCCTTCAAACCAAGCGGTGTTTGGGACAAAGGCCTTTTTATGGGTTAAAACTGGAAAACACAGGAGTGATATATGACCAACAATTTTAAAGAAAGCCACCAGCACCTCATCTTGGCCCTGCTGGTATATGGGGCGTTTGCATTGCCTGTTGTTGCAGATGAAACAACGCCACTACCCAATAGCTGACCCAGTAGCGTCAACTTTATTCAAACCTCATCCAACTCCATCTTCAAGGTTAGGCAAAGCCACGGGCGGGGCAAACAAGCGATACAAAACCGGTATCAGCAACACGGTCATCACCGTGGCGCTGAACAACCCCCAGACGATCACGGTGGCCAACGGCCTTTGCACATCCGAACCCAAGCCCGTTGCCAGCGAAGCCGGAACCAAGCCCAAAATCGCCACCAACGAAGCCACCAAGATAGGCCTGACGCAACGGACAGCCCCTTCGACAATCGCCTGCCCGATGGCCATGCCCGCCAAGCGCAATTCGGTGATGGTGCGCACAATCAACACGCCATTCATAATCGACACGCCAAACACGGCGGCAAAGCCAACGCCTGAGGAGACGTTCAAATTCATATCACGCAAGTACAGCGCGGTGATGCCGCCGACAAACGCGAACGGAATCGCCAGCAACAGCACTAGCGCCGCCCTGATGGAACCAAAGGTCACTAACAACAGCGTGAAAATCACGCCGATACTGGCGGGGACGAGGACTTTAAAATGCTCGGCCGCCCGCGCCAAATTTTCAAACATGCCCAGCCAAGCCACCCGATAGCCATCAGGCACGGTGATTTCCTTAGTGAACAGTTGCTGTGCCTCGGCGACAAAGCTGCCCTGGTCGCGTCCGACAATGTCCGTGCGCACGGTCAGGCGGCGTCTGCCGTCATCCCTGGCAATCAGGGTTTGCCCGTCAATAATGTCAATATGCGCCACCTGCGCCAAAGGGATGGGGATACCTTCGGAATTGTATACCGGCAAACGCCCGATGGCGGCAGGTGAGCGCAAATGCTCTTTGGCAAAACGGGCGACAATATCAATACGCCGTTCGCCTTCAAACAGGCTACCTATCGGTGAGCCACCGATGGCGACATCAATTAGCCGTGTCACGTCTTCGACACTGACATTGTAACGGGCGCATAATGAGCGCTCAGGGCTGATGACCAATTGCGGCTGCGGCCCTTCCTGTTCGATGCTGACATCGGTCGCCCCCGGCACTTTACTGAGCAACTCCTTGGTCTTGCGTGCCAGCCCTAACAAAACATTGGAATCCGCACCCGAAAATTCAATCGCCAAATTGGCCGAGGTGCCATTGGCATCTTCGGTGACACTGTCAATAATAGGCTGGGTAAAGTTAAAGCGGGTGGTCGGAAATTCTGAGCGGAAACTATTGCCCAACGCCGCCACCAATTCCTGTTTACGCTGAAACTGTACCCATTCGTCACGGGGCTTAGGGCTAATCAACATTTCCAAGCGGCTAGGCGGAAAAGGGTCAGTGCCGCTGTCGCCGCGTCCGGCTTGCACCACCATAAAGGTAATGTCAGGAAATTTCAGCGCGACCTCGCGCAAACGTTGGCCAAATTTTGAAGTCTGCTGTAAAGAGGTGCCTTCAGGGAAATTCGCTCGCACCCAAATCACGCCCTCGTCCATATAGGGTAAAAATTCGCTACCCAGTTTTGGCAAAATCATCATCAACACTGCCACTAATATAGCGGTTGCCATGCCGACCGCTTGCCAGCGCCAACGCAACAAACGCTCCAGCAGGGCCGAATAACGCGGGTACAACCACGTCAAAAACGGATTTTCCCAGTCAGTATAGCCGTTTCTGAATAGAAAACTGGCAAATGCGGGGACAATGAACAGCGCATAAATCATCGCTCCCACCAAGGCGAACAAAATGGTCAACGCCATCGGGCGAAACAACAGACCTTCGATATGAGTCAAGGTCAGCAAGGGCAAAAACGCACCGACTATCATTAGAATAGAGAAAAACACTGGCCGTTCGACCTGCAACGAGGCTTG
>JAQTNZ010000138.1 GCA_028713595.1 Methylovulum sp.
GGTGGTTACGGTCATCACCTTTTGCTGGGCGCACCGAGTGGGCGAATGGCAACATGCCCAAGTCAAGGCCATCAAAATCAAAAAGCACCAACGCCCCGCAAAAAGTATTTTCAGGCTCGGTTTGGATGTTATCAACGAAGCCCTGTTTCAGATGGCGTATGGCTTTAGGAATGCGGTCAGCACCTTATTCACCTTCCTTTGCGTGGACAATAAGGTGACTTAAGTTTTAGCTGATTTTTGTCATGTACAGAGGTCTTCCTCAATAGTTTAACGCCATATACATGCCTTGGCTTCTATTTAGCCCTTAATTCACATTTAAGGGATAGCGTGGCTTTCACCCACGGTGGATAGATAAGAACAGCCACTTTGCTAAGACAAAATGGTTATGGAAAGCGGTTTTTTTAAGCGCTATCGCTGACATATTGCTTAAATGCCGCCCCTGGCTGTTCTGCGACCAGCTTAGGCACCAAATAACCCGGCAAAGCGGTTTGTAGGGCTTTGAGCAGTTCTAATGCCCTATCTCGGCTGACTTCAAAATGGGCGGCCCCTTGCACCTTATCCAATAAATGCAGGTAATAAGGGATAACGCTTAGGGCAAACAAACTTTCGCTAAGTGTGCACAATGTTTGGGCTTCATCATTCACGCCTTTGAGCAAGACGGCTTGGTTAAATACGGTGATGCCGTGCTGTTTCAAGCCGCTTAAGGCACTAGCCACGCGCGGGTTGAGTTCGTTAGCATGGTTGCAATGCACCACCATAACTAAGGTTTTACCGCTATTTGCCAATAACGTCAGCAAATTATCAGTGATACGGGCGGGCAAGACTATCGGTAAACGGCTGTGGATGCGGATGCGTTTGACATGGGCAATCTGGCTGAGCTGTCCAAGCAGTTCGCCCAGTTGGCGGTCATTTAACAGTAGCGGGTCGCCGCCGCTTAAAATCACTTCGGTGATGCTGGTGTCGGCGGCAATGTACTTGATGGCTGCCTGTTGCTTTTGCTTGCCCAATTGCACGTCAGCGTAAGGGAAATTACGGCGGAAGCAATAGCGGCAATTGATCGCGCAAGTTCCCGTGCTGATTAGCAACACCCGTCCGTGGTATTTATGCAGCACCCCGATTTCGGCCAGTGCCGCCAGATCCCCGACTGGATCATTGCCAAAGCCCGGCACAGTGAGCAGTTCATCGGCGATAGGCAGCACTTGCCGTAATAACGGGTCGTTAGGATTACCTTTTTCAATGCTCGCGGCAAAGCTTAAGGGAACGCGTAGGGCAAAGTTTTGGCTGGCGGCCAGTGGACTAGGCAGTTGCCCTAAAGGTAGCTGTAGGTACTCACACAGGTCTTCGGTACGGGTGAACGCCCCGCTCAGTTGTTGTTGCCAATTTTGGGCAAAATGTTCGCTTTCGTAAGTGTTGTCAATCATGGCAGGGGTATTTAATGTTTCTCTCAAGGGTTGCCTCCATTATAATGGGCAACTTTTAATTATTGTGTCACACTGAGGATAAAATGGCTGTTTATAGCACTAATGAGTTTAAAGCTGGGTTAAAAGTCATGCTCGATAATGACCCTTGCGCCATCATTGAAAATGAGTTTGTCAAACCGGGCAAGGGGCAGGCGTTTAACCGCGTTAAAATCAGGAACTTAAAAACAGGTCGAGTGATTGAGCGCACATTCAAATCAGGCGAGTCGCTGGAAAGCGCGGACGTGGTCGATGTGGAAATGCAGTACCTTTATAATGATGGTGAGTTTCGGCATTTTATGGTCCAGGATACATTTGAGCAGTATCAGGCTGAAGCTAAAATCGTTGGTGATGCCGCTTTATGGCTGAAAGACCAAGATTTTTGCTTTGTTACCTTATGGAATGATGCGCCACTAGCCGTGACCCCCAGCAACTTTGTCGAGCTGGAAATCATTGAAACCGATCCGGGTGTGCGTGGCGATACCTCTGGCGGTGGCGGTAAACCGGCAAAACTGACCACAGGCGCGGTCGTGCGTGTGCCTTTGTTTGTACAAATAGGCGAAGTCATTAAAGTGGATACCCGTACTGGCGAATATATTTCCCGCGTCAAAGACTAAGTGGGCAATGATTGGCAGCCTTCGTGCAGTCTTGGGGCGTTGCATCTTCGCGCCCGTTTGCTGCATGATATCCGGACTTTCTTTCAGGCCCGCGCCGTGCTTGAGGTGGAAACGCCGTTATTAGGCCATAGTACAGGTACTGACCCACAACTGGCTTTTTTTCGCACCGACTACCACAGCTCGCCACATCGGCAAGCGCTGTTTTTGCAAACTTCACCCGAATTTGCCATGAAGCGTTTATTGGCGGCGGGCAGCGGTTCGATTTACCAAATTTGCAAGGCGTTCCGCAACGGTGAGGCAGGGCGGTTCCATAACCCTGAATTCACGATACTGGAATGGTATCGAGTGGGTTTTACCTTGCGGGCGTTGATGGATGAAGTGGCAGATTTATTCGCCGAGCTGTTTAAAGGGCAAGGCTTACAGGCAACGCAACGGCTCAGTTACCAAGCGGTGTTCCGCCAGTATACAGGCCTTGACCCGTTGCAGTTTTGTTATGGTGATTATTGTGCTTACGCGCTGGCCAATGGCTTGCCGGAGGCGGTGGAACTTTGTGGTGACGATCATTTGCTGTGGTTGGATATGCTGTTTAGCCATAAAATCCAGCCGTTTTTGGGGGCTAATGCCTTGTGTATGGTTTATGGCTATCCCGCTTGCCAACCATCACTCGCCAAGGTTAGTGCCGATAACCCGCTCACGGTTGAGCGGGTGGAGCTGTTCATCGACGGCATTGAATTGGGCAACGGTTATTACGAACTGACCGATGCCGATGAGCAGGTGCTGCGTTTTACTAAGGAAATTCGCCAGAGGCAGGAACAAAAGCTCCCCCCTGTCATCAAAGACCAACGGTTGTTGGCGGCCTTGGCGGCGGGCTTGCCTGAATGTGCAGGCATCGCCATCGGTTTGGATAGGCTGCTGATGCTGTTGGGCAGCACCGCCACTATCGCTGATACCCTAAGCTTCCCTGTAGACAGAGCATAAGGCAGATTCAATTGTTACTGTGTTATAATCGTAACTGGCCTTTCCTTTTATAAAACTGGTTTATTTTTCGCTGTTTACATGAAATTACATACTTTTTCTCGCTGGTTATTGCTAGGCTTGCTTGTCTCTCAGGCGGTTAAAAGTGACGATGAATTCGTTGTCAGTGATATTAAAGTCACGGGTTTGCAACGTATATCGCTTGGGACAGTCTATAACTACCTACCTGTTAATGTCGGCGAGCACTTTTCCCAGGAAAAAGTCGCCCCAGCAATTAGGGCGTTATTCAAAACCGGGTTCTTTAAAGATATCGTGCTGGAAAGGATAGGCACCACCTTGATGGTCAATGTGGTGGAGCGTCCTTCCATTGCCAAAATTGTTTTTGAAGGTAATAAGGATTTGTCCAAAGACGATTTAAAAAAGGCCTTGGATAAAATTGGCCTGTCAGAAGGTAAAATTTTTGATCGGCAAGTCTTGGATAAGGTGGAGCAAGAGTTGAACCGCCAATATCTTAGCCACGGCAAATACGGTTTGAAAATCAAGACCACGGTGGCGGATTTGACTCGTAATCGGGTCGGTATCAACATCAATATTTCTGAAGGCAAAGTCGCCAAAATCAAGCAAATCAATATCGTCGGCAATAATGCCTTTGATGATAAGACCTTACTGGGTACAGTCGAATTAAGCACCAGCAATTGGTTATCGTTTTACACTAAAAATGACCAATATTCCAAGCAAAAGCTGGCGGCGGATTTGGAAACCCTACGCTCTTATTATTTGGATCGTGGCTATATCAATTTTGCGATTGAATCCACCCAAGTCGCTATCACGCCGGACAAAAAAGATATTTATGTCACTATCAACGTCAAGGAGGGTGATGTGTATACCTTAGAAAAGGTCAAGCTGGCAGGCAATCTGATTGCCCCACCTGAAGAGTTGGTCAAATTGGTTGGTATTGGCCCGGGTGAAGTCTTTTCCAGAAAAAGTGCCACGGAAACCTCTAAAGCTATTTCTGACCGCTTAGGCAATGACGGTTATGCTTTTGCCAACGTTAACATGGTGCCGGAAATCAACGAAGTTAAAAAAACTGTGGACATGACCTTTTTTGTCGATCCTGGCAAACGTGCTTACGTCCATCAGATCAATATGAGCGGTAATACCAAGACTCGCGATGAGGTCTTGCGCCGAGAAATGCGGCAAATGGAGTCCAGTTGGGCATCAAGTGCCAAGATTGACCGCTCCAAAACCCGTTTGGAACGTTTGGGTTATTTTGAATCGGTCAATGTCGAAACCCCGCCCGTGGTCGGAACCAATGACCAAATTGATGTAAATTTTGGAGTGGTTGAAAAAGCTTCCGGCAATTTGTCGGCGGGTGTCGGTTTTTCGCAGGTGCAAGGGATTGTTTTTAACGCCAATATCTCGCAAGATAACGTGTTCGGTTCGGGCAAGCGGATTAACTTAGGCTTTAACAACAGCGCTTATTTGACCAGCTACCAATTGGGCTTTTTTAACCCGTATTTCACCACCGATGGTGTCAGTGTCGGTTACAATATGGCTTACACCAAACGTAATGCCGGGCAAATCAATATCGCCAACTATTCGACCGAGGTCTTGAGTGCCAGCACCGATTTCGGAATTCCCTTAAATGAATTTGATCAGGTGCGTTTTGGTGTCGAAGGTAAGCATACCCAATTGAGCACAACGGTTTATTCATCCCAACAAATCAGTAGCTTCATCAATAATCAAGGCAACAGTTTTTTGACAGTGTCACCGACCTTAAGCTGGACGCATGATACCCTGAACCGGGCAATATTTCCCAGTAGCGGTGGCCAACAACGTTTGACCGGGCTGATCGCCGTACCTGGCAGTGATTTGCAATACTATAAAGTCGGTTATAAGCACCAACTGTATCTGCCGTTGGCTAAAGATTTTACTTTTAGGTTGCAGGCGGAAGCGGCTTATGGGCATGGTTATGGTAAAACCAGTGCCTTGCCGTTTTTTGAGAATTACTATGGCGGCGGCACTGGTTCGGTGCGGGGGTTTAGAAATAACTCCTTAGGGCCGCGTGATTCTAACGGCTACCCGTTGGGCGGTTCAAGCAAAATTATTGGTAACGCCGAGTTGTTTTTCCCCGTGCCGTTTTTGTCAGATATCAAATCGGTGCGCTTAGGCGCGTTCATGGATGCGGGTACTATCAGCAATGCTTTTACTGTCAACAACTTAAAATATGCCGCCGGTTTGTCGGGCGAATGGTTATCACCTTTCGGCGCTTTGTCCATCAGTGTTGCCCAGCCATTAAAGACCGGCACGACCACTTACATCGACAACAATGGCAATGTCGTGCAGGTTCAAGACCAAAGCCAATTGTTCCAATTTAACTTCGGGCAGAATTTCTAGGCCAAGACTTTTGGGTTTGCTGCATTTATCCCCTATAATTGAAACACTTATCCGCAATAGAATTTATCGTTTAATGACTTGGAGATTGATTTTACAATGAAAAACAAAATTGGATTATTTTTGGGAGTCGTGTTGGCAGCCCATGCCAACCTAAGTTTTGCCGATCTAAAAATTGGTGTCGTTAACATTCCGGCGATCCTTGAAAAATCGCCTATGGTCGAGAAAGCCAGAAAACGTATGGAAATGGAATTTTCCGCCCGTGAACACCAACTGTCTTCGCTGATGAAGGAAATCCAGAGCAAAGAAGAAAAGATGACCCGTGATGCTTCGGTAATGAGTGATTCTGAGCGTTCCAATCTGGAAAAAGACATCATGAACAAAAAACGCGATGCCAAACGTTCGCAACAAGAGTTCAGCGAAGATATTAACGCCCGCCGCAATGAAGAGCTGGCTAAGTTCCAACGCCGTATCGTTGAAGCGATCCAATCCATCGCTAAAGACCAAAACTATGATTTGGTGCTGCATGATGGCGTAAGCTATGCCAGCGACAAAATTGATGTGACTTCGCAAGTCCAGCAAAAACTCTCCACCATGCCCGATTGATAGCCACCATTACCGTATAACTAACCCCTGGATAAAGCACCTTAAATTATGTCTATCAAATTAGATATTTTACAAATACAAGAATTCTTACCACATCGTTACCCCTTTCTCCTTGTTGATAAGGTGGTGGACTGTAAACCTGGGGTTAGTCTGACGGGCGTTAAAAACGTCACTTATAATGAGCCTTTTTTTCAGGGGCATTTTCCGCAAAAGCCGATTATGCCTGGCGTGTTGATTTTAGAGGCAATGGCGCAAGCGACTGGCTTGCTGGCTTCGGAAACGGCGGGTGATGAATTGGAAGGCATGATTTATTATCTAGTTGGCATTGACAAGGTCAAGTTCAAACGCCCTGTGGTGCCGGGCGACCAATTGATGCTGCATGTCAACTTTGTCAAAAGCAAACGCAACATTTGGGCGTTTGATTGCAGTTCGGAAGTGGACGGCGAATTTGTCGCCAGTGCCGAAATCCGTTGCGCTGCCGTGGTGGATTGACCTTGATACATCCTACCGCCCTTATTGACAGTGATGCACACGTGGCTGAGAATGTCGGTATCGGTGCCTATTCGGTCATCGGTGCGGGTGTAAAAATTGCCAGCGGCACCCAAATCGGTTCGCATGTCGTCATCAAAGGCCCCACGTCCATTGGCAGGGATAACCGTATCTATCAGTTTGCCTCGATAGGCGAAGACCCACAAGACAAAAAATATGCCGCCGAAATAACCCGCCTGGAAAATGGTGACCGTAACACTATCCGCGAATTCACCTCCATGCACCGAGGCACTAAGCAAGACCATAGTGTCACCCGCATTGGCAGTGACAACTTGTTTATGGCCTATACCCATGTCGCCCATGACTGTGT
>JAQTNZ010000139.1 GCA_028713595.1 Methylovulum sp.
TAAAAAACCACTTGATGATTGATCCGGCCCATGTCCCCCCAACCTCAGCTCCAGTCGCACCTCTCTTCCCAACCCAGCTCTTGGTTTGAAAAAAGCGTTGTCGCCTTAAGCCTACTGGCTATCGGCGCTTACCTGCTGCTTCGCTATGGCGTGGATTTAAAATTCCCCGTTTATAGCTTGGTAGTGCATTCTTCGTTGCTGTCTGGGTCCACCGATCTCCATCAATTTCAGTTCAACCTTGCCGCTACCTTGCTGGATTTGCCCTTGTTGGTAGCCTTGCTGGTGGGTGGGCTGCCGATTATCAGCCAATTGCTGCTAAAGGTGTGCCACGGTGAGTGGGGAGCGGATTTGCTGGCGGGTATCGCTATTGTCACCGCCGTGGCGCTGCATGAATATTTGGCGGCTACCTTGGTTATTTTAATGCTGGCGGGCGGTTCGGTATTGGAAAGTTATGCCGTGCGTAAAGCCTCCTCGGTGTTGGAGGCCTTGGCGAACCGGATGCCTTCCATCGCCCATAGGAAAGCTGATGCTGCTTTGGAGGATATCGCTATCGACCAAGTGGCGGTCGGCGAGACCTTATCGGTATTGCCGCATGAGTTGTGTCCGGTTGATGGCACGGTGCTGGAAGGTTCCAGCACGATGGACGAGTCTTACCTGACGGGCGAGCCGTATTTGATGGCGAAAATCAGCGGCTCCAAGGTCATGTCAGGGGCGGTCAACGGCGATTCCTTATTGGTGATCCGTGCCGATAAATTGGCGGTTGATTCCCGCTATGCCAAAATTATGGCGGTCATGCGCGAATCCGACCAACATCGGCCCAGATTGCGGCGTTTGGGCGACCAGTTGGGGGCATGGTACACGCCCTTAGCAGTTATCTTGGCACTGATTGCCTGGGGGGTGAGCGGTGAGGTCATCCGGTTTTTGGCGGTGCTGGTGATTGCCACGCCCTGTCCTTTGCTGATAGGCATTCCGGTGACAATTATCAGCTCGATTTCCTTGGCGGCACGGCGGGAAATCATTATCAAAAATCCGGCGATATTGGAAACCATCGGCACTTGCCGCACCGCCATTTTTGACAAGACCGGCACATTGACTTACGGGCGGCCCGCCTTGACGGCGGTATTAACCAGCCCACAGCATGAGCGCTCTGAGGTGTTGGCCTTGGCGGCCAGTTTGGAGCGCTATTCCAAGCACCCTTTGGCGGGCAGCATCATTAAAGCCGCCGAAGCGGCCAGTGTGGCGCTCTTGCCTGTGACTGACATCAGCGAATTGCCGGGTGCGGGCTTGCAAGGGACGGTCAGCGGCAAACATGTCCAAGTCACCAGCCGCAAAAGCTTTATGGCTCAAGCCGCCGATAGGACTTGCGAATTGCCGGAACTTAGCGGTGGCTTGGAATGCTTAGTGTTAATTAATGGCCAGTATGCCGCCACCTTGCAGTTCCGTGATGAAGTGCGTAGCGATAGTTCCTCTTTTATCAACCATTTGCGGCCTAACCACCTATTTGACAAAGTGATGTTGGTGTCCGGCGATAGGGAGTCGGAAGTACGCTATCTGGCCGAGCAAGTCGGTATCAAGCATGTTTATTTTAGCCAGAGCCCCGAACAAAAGCTGGCCTTGGTGCGTCAGGAAACCCTAGCGGCAAAAACGGTGTTTTTAGGTGATGGCATCAACGATGCCCCCGCATTGACCGCCGCGACCATCGGCATAGCCTTTGGGCAAAACAGCGATATAACCGGCGAAGCCGCCGATGCGGTGATTATGGACAGCTCGTTGTTAAAAGTCGATGAGCTGTTCCATATCGGCGCGAGGATGCGCAAAATCGCCCTGCAAAGCGCGGTCGGCGGCATGGCCTTAAGCCTAATCGGCATGGTGTTGGCTGGCTTAGGCTATTTAAGTCCGGTCACGGGCGCGGTTGCACAAGAAGTTATTGACGTGTTGGCGGTGTTAAACGCCTTAAGGGCGGCCTTACCGCCGAAAACATTGTCTGATTTTTAAGCCTTAAAATAGCCGACATAAGCCTGATAAGCCGCAAACATAGCCAAAATCAAAAAAATCCCGCCGCTGATTTTGTGCAACAGGCTTAAGGGGATTTTTTGGAGCAAGGTGCGTCCGGCGATGATGCCCAGCGCCGAGGTGAACGCCAAAGCCAGCGTAGAACCTAGCCACACCGCCACAGGGGCGTTGGTGCTGCTTAAGGCGACTACCGCCAATTGGGTTTTATCGCCAAATTCAGCGAGGGTTATCAATAAGAATGTTGTCAAAAAAATGCCCTGCCCGCTTTTTTCCTTAACATCGGCATCCCCGTCCTCCTCTTGGGCGCGTAAGGCATGTACTCCAAACACGCCAAACAGCACGGCAACACTGGCGGCAACGCTGTATGCGGGTAGCCAGCTGGCAATCGCCACACCAAAGACCACCGCCAGCGTGTTCAACAGCACAAACGCCGCGACAGCCCCCAGCAACACCGGAGCCGCTTTATGCCGTGCCGCCAAGGTCATGCACACCAATTGGCTTTTATCGCCTATTTCTGCGGCGGCAATCAAGGCAAAACTGGTTGCCGAGGTGGCGGTCAGTCCGGTGATATTGTTTATCGAGAGCTGCGACAGGCCCCGCTGTAGCGTGGCGTTTACCAATTCGGCGGCATTAGCCGTAACGCTGGCGAAAAAAGGTAAGAGATTGTCCATAATAATGTGTTGGGAAAGTCAGTGTAACCCCATTTAAGACAGCTTCCTGCGGGGTGAAGAAGGGCATCGGCAAAAAGGCTATGCCCTGTGGTGAAAGGTGCTAGGGAATGATTGTCCAGCCATTTTGTTAACGGGTTAACGGTAAGTTATTATAATATGGATTAGCTGCCAAATGGGGCAAGGCAATGGCAAATGCTTAAAACAGGCTGGCTTTAAACTAAGAAGGGTATTTATAACACATTGATATTCAAAATGGTAAGCTTTACCCACTAACCCCAATGGCCTTAAGATAAGGAATAAACAATAAAAATTATAATGTTATAATTAGGCCAAATGTTGGGCAACTGCTTTTTGTTGCCCAACATTTTAATACGTCTAGGCACACAATGTCTTAATACGTCTAGGCACACAATGTCAGGCAACAAAAAGCCATTGCCTGATGCTGATTGAAAATGCCATAAATTCATAAGCGCCATTACTAGCCTAAGCCCATAAAATTAACAGCCAACCGGTCAGGTTTTGCCAAACTGACACCCCCCTTTCGGGCCCAGCCATTGAGATAAGCCATGTACGAACATTTAGAAACCGCTGAAAACCGTGATAGTTTGAAACGTGTCGTTGTTGACCCTGTATCCCGTGTGGAGGGGCATGGCAAAGACACCTTGTTGTTGGATGCGGACAATAAAATCCAGCAAGCGCGGCTGCATATTGTCGAATTCCGGGGCTTTGAGCGTTTCATCCAAGGCCGCCCGTATTGGGAGTTGCCGGTATTGGTGCAACGGCTCTGCGGCATTTGTCCGGTCAGCCACCATCTGGCGGCGGCTAAGTCCATAGACCAACTGGTCGGCGTTGATCCTGAAAATTTGCCTGTGTCCGCCGAGAAATTGCGCCGCTTGCTGCATTTCGGGCAAGTGCTGCAATCCCACGCCCTGCATTTTTTCCATTTGTCCAGCCCTGACCTCTTGTTTGGCTTTGAAAGCGCCATCGGCAAACGCAATATCATCGGGGTGCTGGCGGATCATCCCGATATTGCCGTGCAAGGCGTAACGCTGCGCAAATACGGGCAGGAAGTGATCCGCATGGTGTCGGGCAAACGCATACACGGCACGGGCGCGATTGCAGGGGGCATGAACAAAGCCCTAAGCCGTGCCGAACGGGATTATTTGCTGGCGGATATTGACCAAATCATAAAATGGGCGGCGGTGGCCGTGGCCTTGGTGAAAAAAGTGCATTGCGCCAACCTGCCCTATTATGATGAATTTGCGACCATCCGCAGCAATTATTTGGGTTTGGTGAAAGCGGACGGGGCGTTGGAGCTTTACCACGGCGGCATCCGTGCCAGCAATGCCGCTGGCGAAAGCATTATGGATCATATTGATTATTGCCGCTATAACGAATTTATCCATGAGGAAGTGCGCTCATGGACTTATATGAAGTTTCCGTATTTATTGGCATTGGGCAAAGAAAACGGCTCTTATCGCGTCGGGCCGTTGGCACGGGTAAATCTGTGTGATTTTATCAGCACGCCTTTGGCCGAAGCGGCGCGGGTCGAATTTAAGGCCCATAGTCCCGAAGCGATGGTGCATAGCACCTTGGCCTTCCATTGGGCGCGGCTGATTGAAGCCTTGCATTGCGCGGAAAGCATCAAAGAATTGCTGCACGATGCCGATTTGTTGGGCGGTGAACTGGTGGCTCAGGGTGAAAAACGTTATGAGGGCATTGGTGTCATCGAAGCCCCACGTGGCACGTTGTTCCACCATTACCAAGTCGATGAAAACGACATTGTCACCAAAGCCAATTTAATCGTCTCGACCACCAGCAACAATAGCGCGATGAACGAATCGGTGCGGCAAGTGGCGGCGGAATACTTGTCAGGTCGGGAATTGACCGAACCGTTATTGAATAATCTGGAAGTGGCGATCCGGGCTTATGACCCCTGTTTGTCCTGCGCCACCCATGCCGTCGGCAAAATGCCTTTGCAACTGGAATTGTGCGATGCCGAAGGCACCTTGCTTGACACCCTGATTAAACACAGTGATGGCAACATTGAGCGGATTTGAACTTAAACCCATTTTAGTGTTCGGTTATGGCAACCTTAGTCGTGGTGATGATGCCTTAGGGCCACTGTTGTTGGAGTATATTGGGCAACAGGCCGATGCCGTTTTAGGGTCGGTAGACATACTTTGCGATTTCCAACTCCAGATTGAACATGCTCTGGATTTGGAACATCGGGATTTAGTGTTATTTGCCGATGCCTCGGTGGCCTGCACCCAAGCCTTTGCATTTGCCGAATTGTCACCCGTTAGGGATGACAGCTACACGACCCACGCCATGAGCCCGGCGGCGGTATTGGCGGTGTACCAAACCATCAAGAAACAACCGCCGCCACCGTGTTTTTTATTAAGCATCAAAGGTGAACGCTTTGAATTGGGTGAGGGCTTAAGTGTCGGGGCGCAAGGCAACCTGACAGCGGCCTGCCGGTTTGCCCAAGAACTGTTGGCGGATGTGGATGTCGCCGCTTGGCGGCAGTTAGTATCTGGCTGATCCATTAGCTGCCCAATTTCCTTTCTGTAAATCTTACTTGCCTTAACATCAGTGCTGGGCATATTGCCCAGTAAACCTTTCCTGTGCACAAAACTATCTGACATGGCATTATTTTTGATAGGGATTGGCTATGGTTGGTGCATACTCTTTGTAAAAACAGGCCGCCAACGGTTTTAACTGTTGTTGGGCCAAGCAAAACGTACGCACCACCGACAATACCTGCCAGCAAACCCTGTAAGCAATAGCACAATCCATGAACCCATTAGCTGAAACCGTACTAAACTACCATCACCGTACCAAGCATACTTTGCAACGTTACGCCAAAGGCCCGGAAACGCTGGCCTGGGATGACCAGCCCGACCCGTTCCGGCATTTTTCCGGTTGCCAGATAGTGGCTTTCCCTAAACTAGGACGGGAGCTGGAGGTGTTGTTTAACGAGCTTGACCATCCGCACACCCTGCCCGTACAGCCGCTGACTTTGGACTCTATCGGCCTGTTGTTGGAATTGGCTTTTGGTTTGTCGGCATGGAAACAATTTGGCCCTAACCGCTGGGCGTTGCGCTGCAATCCTTCCAGCGGCAACCTGCATCCTACCGAAGCTTATGTGTTGAGTGCTGACTCTGCCATTATTCCGGCGGGGGTGTACCATTATGTCAGTTACGACCATCATCTGGAGCAACGTTGCCAGTTTGCCGCCACCTTGCCTGAGGGTGGTTTGTTCATAGGTTTGTCGTCCATCCATTGGCGGGAAGCGTGGAAATACGGCGAGCGGGCGTTCCGCTATTGCCAGCATGATATAGGCCATGCCTTGGGGGCGTTGCGCTATGCCGCCGCAACCTTGGGTTGGCGGTTAGAGCTATGCTCGGAATTGGCCGATGCGGAGCTTGCGCAATTGTTGGGGCTGGATAGGGCGGACGATTTCAAGAAAAAAGAGCATGAAGCGCCCGATGTGCTGTGCCGTATTTTAGTTGCCCCAGAACCAGAGGCCGTGCCCTATCGGGCCTTGTCAAGCCTGTTATCCGAAGCGGTGTGGACGGGGGCGGCGCAAAGCTTACGCGCTTACCATTTATACCATTGGCCGGTGATTGACGAGGTGGCGGCCGCCGCCATCAAGCCCGTCACCGCTGCGGTGCAGCAACGCCCGGTAACGCGGATGCCACTGCCTGCGCATAGTGCGCACCGTGCGTCCAGCCTAATCCGGCAACGGCGCAGTGCGCAACAGTTTGACGGCAAAATGTCGCCGTTGCCCAGCACCGATTTTTACCGTTTGCTCAGTGCGCTACTGCCTGATACCGCCGCGTTTGGCTTTTGGCCGTGGTCACCGAAAGTGCATTTGTTTATTTTTGTCCATCGGGTCGAAGGCTTGGTTCCTGGCTTGTATGCCTTGCTGCGCGATGATACCGCTTTGCCCGCCTTGCTAGCGGCGACTTTAAGCCTATTCGATTGGCAACGGCAGTCTGATGACTTGCCGTTTTATCATTTGTATTCGGGGGATTTGAAACAGACTGCCAAAACCTTGTCTTGCCACCAACCGATTGCCAGCGATAGTGCTTTCAGCTTGGCGATGGTGGCAGAGTTTCGGTCGACTGTCGAAGCCGAGCCGTGGCGGTATCGGCAGTTGTTTTGGGAATGTGGCCTGATCGGCCAAGTTTTATATCTGGAGGCGGAAGCGGCG
>JAQTNZ010000140.1 GCA_028713595.1 Methylovulum sp.
GCCTATACGGCTGGCTCATGGCCCAACCAGCGCGACTACATTTACCTCCAGGGTTTCAATGCAACGGGAAGCCCATTGTGGACAAAACAATTCACGATTCCAGTCGCAAGTGACCGCACGCTTTTAACGGCCAACGCCATCGCCACCACCCAAGATAATAAGGCCATTATCATTCTTTTCGAAAAAGCCTACTATCCGTATCAAAGTCGGCAGGTTTTTATCAGAAAATATAATATGTTAGGCGGATTGTTATGGGAAAAGCAGGTGGATGCCATCTCGTCGCCCTATGCGGCCCGCCCAAGCTTGACCACCGATGCCGCTGGCAACATCTATGTTGCAACCAATAATGTCGCTTTCCAACAATGGAATACCAGCCTGACCCAACTGGATGCCCAAGGTACCGCCACATGGACCGTTCCCTTCTTTCCGACCAGCTCGACTAAGCTCACCTATGTACATGCCTTAGCCGCCGATAGCGCGGGCAATGTGTACCTCACGGGGATCACTAGGGGCAATCTCGTTGGCGAAAACCAAGGCTCCGATGATGTTTTTTTGCGTAAATACGGCCCAGACGGCACTGCACTGTGGACTAGGCAGTTCGGTACCGCCAGCAGCGATTATGGAAACGATCTGACCGTTGATTCTGCCGGAAATATCTATGTTGCGGGATCAAGTATGGGTTCACTAAACAGCACAAACCGAGGCTCCTATGATGCCTTCGTCCGCAAATACACTACGTCCGGTGAACTGGTGAGAGGCCGGCAGTTCGGCAGTAGCGATTTTGATATCGCCAATGCTGTCAGTGTGGGTGACGACGACGCGGTTTATGTCGGGGGAAATACCAACGGCAATTTTGGCGGAACAGCCAAGGGTAAATTAGATGTCTATCTTCGCAAATACCAGCTATTTCAATGAAGCCTGCGTAGGATGGTATGAAGGCTGGTATGTCGCGGAGCCTATGGCGGTGAGCGGCTGAAAAGCTATTGCCGAGGCTTGGCTATAGATTTATTAAATACGAAGGGGGTATAATTGGCCCTGCTACAGGGAAGCTTTTTCTTCTTCATATACGACACGGCAAGACGCATTCCGTAGGGTGCGGGGGGCGTATTGCGCCGCATGAAATAAACAAAAATTCTGCGTTATGTGGATAATGCATTGTGTGATTGGAAAGCAGCCCTAAACCGATGGATTATCTTGTTTAAAGATAGGATGCCTAGCCGATAACTTAAAAAAGTGAGCATATAATTATGAAAAAAAATATTGCCTTATTATCTATAGCCATAACATTTAGCCTAGGCTTAATGTCTAAGGCATGGTCTGCAACAATTCTTTTTGATAATACCTATAACAATACATATTCATCCAGCAGCGGTAGTGGCTTTAGTTCCGTTACCCGTTCAAATGGCATTGCATTAGGCATAGGAAGCACCGCTTATACACTTGATTCAGTAAGCATTGCTCTCCAATATTCATCATCGCAAATAACTCCAAATATGACCATGCAACTTTGGTCTATTGGTTCAGGGGCAAATAAGCCAGCTGATGGCAGTTCCCCAATTTATACAGAGACATTCTCTAGTGTTGTTGTTCCCCAAGCTAGCGCCGCCTTAGTCACTTTTGCCCCATCCGGCACATGGATACTTGATGCTAATAGCCGATATGCCATCACTTGGAAGTCTGACTTTGCCGCTTTTTCATTTATGTGGCGAGCAACCAATCCATCAGTCAATTGGGTTGGCAACGGAGGTGTAAGTGGCCTTGGCGTATCTAATTTCACTCTAAATGACGGAGCGACTTGGTCTGCCGGTGGGACTACAAATTATGGCATCAAGATGATTGGCACAGAATATAGCTCTTCTGCCGTTCCTGAACCTTCAACCAATGCCCTTTTTTTCATTGGCCTAGGTATGATGGTTTTTTATACTAAAAAAGAAAGGAACAGAATATGAATATAATCAAAATAAACAGTGGGCTGTTTGTTTTCAATAGCTAAAAAATAGTTTATGCGGCATAAAAGGTGTGGTCAAGGGCATTGTACTTAAGGTTGGCGGGGGCATTATTGCCAGCTGCCCAAACGCGGCAAGACGCATTCCATAGATCGTGAGCGCGGATGTAGTGCGCCGCATGAAGACTCACCGTACAACGCCCCCCATCAAGGGACGTTACCCGCTTTTGAAAAAACCATTATTAATGATGGTATGACCCCAATACGGGATGTTAAGCGGGCGTGGCATGAAGCACATGCGATAGCCCGCCAAGAATTGTATTAGGCCTTTTTAGCAGGGACGTTTTCTTTCAAATACAACTCCAACACGGTTTTGGTGCGCAGGTTGTTTTGGCGGATGCGGAGAACTAAGTTCATGAACAGCTCACGCAAGACAAAATAGCCTTTTTCGGGGTATTTTTCCATAAAGCTTAACATTTGCGTACCGTCCACTTTGGCGATTTCGCAGTCGGTCAGTGCGGTGACTTCGGCGCTGCGCGGTTCGCCATCAAACATCGCCAGTTCGCCAAAAAAATCGCCCGTGCCCAAACGCGCCAAGCCGGGCAGTACCCTATCGACTTCCTCACCTATGCAGGTGCTGATTTGCACCTGTCCGTCAAGAATGAAATAGACATCCTGGCTGGCTTCATTCTCTTTTAAAATCACATCCTTGGCTTGATATTTGATTCTGCTGAATTGCACAGAACCGATAAAATCGGGGTCATCAAGTAAAATTAACAAATTTATCATAGTGTTATCAACTCATGGTCGGTGAGAAAAGGGGCTGTGCCAGCAATTTTGCCTGTCTGTGATTACTGGCCCTGCGATGGGTTAAGTGTTTGCCAATTATAGACTATGTTATAGGCATTTGGCTTTGTAATATGCACAAGGACTGAGGATAATAAATCACAATGGCTTAAATGGCCTTTAGCGGCTGTTTGGCGGGAAGGGGGGCGGTATGCCGATTCTTGCCGCCACATAAGCAAAAGAGAGAAAAATTAGCCATTGCTAGGTATCGTGAGTTTGCGCATTGTATAATTCACCCGTTTTATCCACTACGAAGGATTGGTCTGCAACATGCCCCCTGAAAAAACCTCCATACGCCGTCGCGGCATTTATTTATTACCCAACCTGTTCACTACGGGCGCGTTGTTCTCCGGTTTTTATGCCATCACGTCGGCGATGAACGGGCATTATGAGACGGCGGTGATCGCTATTTTTGTCGCCATGATCCTTGATGGCCTTGATGGCCGCGTGGCCCGTTTGACCAATACCCAAAGCGAATTTGGGGCGCAATATGACAGTTTGTCGGATATGGTGTCCTTTGGCGTGGCCCCGGCGTTGGTGATGTATTTGTGGGGGTTTGCCAGTTTGGGGCGGTTGGGGCTGTTCGCCGCGTTTGTGCATACGGCGGGGGCGGCTTTGCGCTTGGCGCGTTTCAACACCCAGTTGGAAACGGCGGACAAACGTTATTTCCAAGGCTTGGCTAGCCCGGCGGCGGCGGCGATTTTGGCGGGCTTTATCTGGATTTGCTTAGAGCACCAGTATGAGGTTGATACGGTCAAGTATATCGCTATCGCCTTGACTATCGGCACGGGGTTGTTGATGGTCAGCAATTTTCGCTACACTAGCTTTAAGAGCATTGACTTAAAGGGCAAAGTGCCGTTTTTTGTCGCCATTGCTATGATGCTGGGCATTGCTTTTGTTATGGCGCAGCCACAAACCATGCTGTTTGTATTGTTTTTGGCTTATGCCATTTCAGGACCGGTGATTACGCTGGTGCAACGCAAGCGGATTATGCAGGAACGTAAGGGGTAATACTTAGGCCGATAGGCTTTTAAATCTGTGAAAAGTTTATACAGAGGATGAACATGATGGCGACTAAAGCAGAACGTGTTGCGGTGAAATCGATTTTTTATGTTAAAGAAGCACCGCCTTTCATTAAGCGGATGGTGGAAGATAAGCGTTGCGTCCAAGCTTATCTGAGAGGTGAAATGACCAAGGAAGAATTGGAAAAAAGAGGGGTTAAGCTTGCCAACCCCCTATAATTGGTCATTTGATCCTATTTTAGCCGCGCTTCAGGCTCCCTATAAAACCACCTATCCACTTCATCAACACGCTTGTTGATGTTTATTAATGAACGGCATTTTATGAAAGACCAACTGATTATTTTTGACACTACCTTGCGCGATGGCGAACAAAGCCCGGGCGCGTCCATGACCCGCGATGAAAAAGTGCGCATTGCCAAAGCCTTGGAACGGTTGAAGGTGGATATTATTGAGGCCGGATTTCCGGCGGCCAGCCCCGGCGATTTTGAGGCGGTGCAGGCGGTGGCGAAGGTCATTAAGGATAGCACGGTGTGTGGTTTGGCACGCGCGTTGGATAAGGATATAGACCGTGCCGGCGAGGCGTTAAAAAGCGCGGAGCGCCGCCGTATCCATACCTTTATCGCCACCTCGCCGATCCACATGCAGATGAAGCTGAACATGTCGCCGGAACAGGTCATTGACCATGCGGTCAGGGCGGTGAAAAGGGCGCGGCAGTATACCGATGATGTCGAGTTTTCGCCAGAAGATGCCGGCCGCTCGGAAGAGGATTTCTTGTGCCGTATCCTTGAGGCGGTGATTGACGCGGGGGCGACCACGCTGAATATCCCCGATACCGTCGGTTACAGCATCCCGCAGCAGTTCGGTGCGACCATCGCCAATCTGATTGCGCGTATCCCCAATTCGGATAAGGCGATTTTTTCCGTGCATTGCCATAATGATTTGGGGTTGGCGGTGGCGAACTCTTTATCGGCGGTGATGAACGGCGCACGGCAAGTGGAATGCACGATTAACGGCTTAGGTGAGCGGGCGGGCAATGCGTCTTTGGAAGAGGTGGTGATGGCGGTGCGTACCCGTCAGGATGTGTTTGCTTGCCAAACCCGTATCGACACCCGCGAAATTTTGACCTGCTCTAAGCTAGTGTCTACCATCACGGGCTTTCCGGTGCAACCCAACAAGGCTATTGTCGGGGCGAATGCCTTTGCCCACGAGGCGGGCATCCATCAGGACGGCGTGTTAAAAAGCCGCGAGACTTACGAGATTATGCGGGCGGAAGATGTCGGCTGGTCGGCCAACCGTATGGTGTTGGGAAAGCATTCAGGACGGAACGCTTTTAAGAGCCGCATCACCGATTTGGGGTTTGAGTTTGCCTCGGAAGCGGAGATTAACGACGCGTTTGCCCGCTTTAAACTGCTGGCCGATAAAAAGCATGACATTTTTGACGAAGACTTACAGGCCCTGATTTCAGAAACCAGTGTCGGCGGCGAAGATGAGCGCGTCAAGCTGATAGCCTTAAAAGTCTGCTCCGAAACCGGCGAAGTGCCCAACGCCCAAGTGACGTTGCGCATTGATAACAAAGAGGCGATAGGCTGTGCCGAAGGCGGCGGCGTGGTCGATGCCACCTTAAAGGCCATTGAGCAATTGGTGCAAACTGAGGCCACCTTGGCGTTGTATTCGGTCAATAACATCACTAACGGCACGGACGCGCAAGGCGAAGTTACTGTGCGCTTGGAAAAAGGCGGGCGTATCGTCAACGGCTTGGGCGCGGACACCGATATAGTGGTGGCCTCCGCCAAGGCCTATATCAACGCCGTCAATAAACTGCACCAGCCTAATGAGCGCCAACATCCGCAAAAGGCCGATGTCTGACAGGTGCCGTTGTGGATAATGTTCTGCGTTTGCAGTATCTGGAGGCGATGGGCATACCAGTCTGGGTGTCCAAAACGTTGCCTAAAGCGGATAGCCTAGAGCTTGAAGCTAGCACTGACGCGGCAAGTCCAGAGCCTGAAACAGTGGCGGAAATACTGGATGCCCTGCCCGAAGCCGCCCCTGACGACTGGGGCAGTTTGGCCGCCGAAGTCGCCGCCTGTACCCGTTGCGGCTTATGCACCACGCGCAAAAACACAGTGTTCGGGGCTGGCGACCCCCACGCCGATTGGCTGTTGATTGGCGAAGGCCCAGGCCAGCAAGAAGACGAGCAAGGCTTGCCGTTTGTCGGTGTTGCTGGACAATTGTTGACGGAAATGATCCGTGCGATGGGCTTAAGCCGTGAGCAGGTGTTTATCACCAACATCGTCAAATGCCGCCCGCCCAACAACCGCGACCCGCATGTCGATGAGGTGGCCAGTTGCAACGGGTATCTGCAACGGCAAATCGCCCTGATCCAACCGAAAATTATTTTGGCGGTGGGGCGTATCGCCGCGCAAACCTTGCTGGACACCACCGCGCCTTTGGCTAAACTTCGGGGTAAGGTGCATAGCTTGAACAACATACCGGTCATTGTCGTTTATCACCCCGCGTATTTGTTAAGGTCACTGCCGGAAAAGCGCAAGGCGTGGCAGGATTTACAATTTGCCCTGCGTGTCCGTAAAGAACAACAATAAGAAAAGGAAGCCAACCATGCGTGAGCTGCTCGATAAAATCAAAACCTTGGTCGTGTACGATGCCGACACCGATTTTTATGCGAAAATTTTCCCCGATTCCGTACCCCGCAAAGACCTGTTCCGTATGAGGCGGATGGGGCTGGCGGATTTGCCGCAAGTCTTGGCGATTGAAAATAAAAACTACCTGTTCCCGTGGGAAGAGGACATTTTTGAAGATTGCCTCAAATCAGGCTATAGCTGTTGGGTATGTGAGGAACTGGGGCGGGTGCTGGGCTATTGCCTATTGTCCGTCGCCGTGGGCGAGGCGCATATCCTGAACATTTCCGTAGACCCCGCCGAGCAAGGCCAAGGATGCATACAAAGATACGAAAAAAACTTGCTTTTCTTTCCGTGTCTTTCGGCCTTTGGCTCTCTTTATACTTTTTTTTGTACCTTTGTAGCATGGAATCACTACTT
>JAQTNZ010000141.1 GCA_028713595.1 Methylovulum sp.
GAACATTAAACGTGTTGGGCGATTGCCACGAGGAACAGAGCCGATATGATTGCAAAACAAACACAGGCCGCTTGGGTTGTCATGGTGTCAGTGTTGGGGCTGTCGGCTTGCGCCCCGGTATCGCCGTGGCAGCGTGGCACGCTTGCCAAACCGTCTATGGCGATTGAACCTACGCCAATGCAGACGCTGTTAAGCGAGCATACGCACAATAGCCGTGAGGCGGCATCCGCCAACAGTTCTGCCAGTGGGGGTGGTTGTGGTTGTTATTAAGCGCCTCAAGGCTGTCGGCCGTTTTGTTAGCGGCCATTTAAAGGCAAGCCAACCTAAGGGCAAGCCACAAACGACGGCCAGCCCCGCGTTGCAAGCCCTGACCGTGGCGGCGTTGGCCTTACCCGGCCTGATGTTGCCTGCGGCCAGTGCGGCGGAAGAGGATGAGGTCGATTTTCAATATAGCCATTATGAAGAAGGCCAGCGCGATTTATATGGGGCCAAAAGCACCTTGCATCCTATCGAAGTCGATAGTGTGGTGGGCAAGGCACGGGTGAGCCTATCGGATCGCATAAAATTCGCGTACAATTACGTCCAAGACACTTGGTCGGGCGCTACGCCTATCACTATTGCCCCTTTAGCCGCCAATAGCATCCATCCCATCTAGCAAAATACCGGATCAGGCAAGAGCATTATCACAGGGGCATCGCCGTATCTTGTCAATCCCAATATGCTGTTAACCCCACGATTTGTCCCGATTATTTTGGATGCAAACGGCAAAATCGCCTCTCGAACCACCCAAGCCGTCGATGTTTTGGCAATGGCTTCACCAGAAACCCGTAAACAAGGTGATTTCAAGCTAGGTTATCAATGGGACGAAGCCGCTGTCAGTATCGGCGGTGGCTTGTCGGTAGAGCCTGTCTATCAATCCCGCTTTGTCAATCTGGGGGGGCATTTGGATCTTAACCAGAAATTGACGGCGCTGGATTTAGGTTTAAGTTACACCAACAGCGATACGTCGGCGATCATGGATCACGATGCCGAACCCTATATCACCAAAACAGCGTTTACGCAACAAATCCAACATACCAGCGGGCTAAACATCATACATGGCAATAGGCAAGATTGGGCGGGCAACTTGGGCTTGAGCCAAATCCTGAACAAAAACGCGCTGGTCACCGCCAATGTTGGCTATACGCATAGCACGGGCTATATGGAAAACCCTTATAAGGCCATGACCATTATCTTTGCCGACCCTACAACCATAGGCAATGATCCGAGCCACCCGAAAGCTATGGTGGGTGACGTTAGGGCTTTTTTGGAACAGCGCCCTGATGAACGCAACCAACTTACGGCGGGTGGCCGTTATATCCAGCATATTGGTTTTGCCGACGCCGCCTCGCATCTGGATTACCGTTTTTTTCATGACGATTGGGGCATTAACGCCCATACCTTTGAGGCCGATTGGGTGCAGCCTATCGCCTCAACATGGGCAGTAACCCCTAAAATCCGTTATTACACGCAAGATGCCGCCAGTTTTTATCATCCTTATTTAATTTCCACGCAAGCTTATTACAAAACGGTACAAAATTCAGACGGCTCATTTTCAACCCAGTATTACGATGCGAAAAAATTGCCGGGCAATTTTTCCAGTGACCAGCGGCTATCCGCTTACGGGGCTTTAAGCGGTGGCGTTACGGTCAACAAAAAATTATCCAAAGCCGTAAGCCTTGAAGCGGGGTTTGAATATTACACCCATGCAGGTTCATTAAAACTGGGTGGCGGTGGCGATGGCAGCTACAATGATTTTAATTATTATTTGGTCAATGGGGCTTTAAATGTCAATTTAGAAGCCTTAGGCGGCGGTGGCGGCCATGACAGTTCCGGCAGCCATGACCATCATGACGGCCACCACACCCAGCCCCCCGCAGGTGTCATGTTCGGACACATGCTCAAAAAAACCAATGGCATTATGGTCGGCTACCGTTATATGTACAGCCGCCAGGCGGGCGACATGCTGCATGGCACGGGTGTCGCCAGTGACAAACAAATCCAAAACCATGGCTGTGTGCAAGGTTTCACCGGTTATTGCCGGGTCACGCCAGCGTATATGGATATGGGTATGCACATGCTGGACATCATGTATGCACCTACCGACTGGCTAAACCTGATGGTGATGCCGCAGTTTATGGACATGGACATGGATATGCGCCCTTTGCAGGGCGTTACCGTCAACCCTATCCAAGACCATCTGCACGGTGGCCACCGCACCGGAGGAATCGGCGATACGGGTATGTACGCGCTATTTAAGATGTTTGACAATGACACCCACCATGTCCATGCTACCTTAGGCTTAAGCGCGCCGACAGGTGACGTCGGTATCATGCTCAGGCGTATGCACGCCAAAGATCAGGGTTATTTGCATTATGGTATGCAACTGGGCAGTGGCACTTGGGATTTTAAGCCCAGCCTGACTTATACCGGCCAGTTGGATGATTGGTCTTGGGGCGGGCAATTTAGCACGACCACCCGCATGGAAAACCACAATGGCTCCGGTTATGCACTGGGCGATGTTTTCCAAACCACCGCTTGGGGCGGCTATACCCTGACCCGATGGTTATCGGCATCGGTGCGGGGGATTTATACCGTACAACAGCAAATTGATGGCCGGTTCAATCCGGTTTCGGGGACTGACAGCCTGGGCAATACGGTCAGCAATGTCAATCCTGGCTCCAAGACCAATTACAGCTCAGGGCCTATGGACTACCCCACCAGTTACGGTGGCCGTTACTGGGATGTCGGGTTCGGCCTTAACTTTACCGTGCCTTCCGGCACTTTAAAAGGCAATCATGTCGGGGTGGAATGGTTGCAACCGGTGCAAGACAATGTCAACGGCTACCAACTGGAACGAGAAGGGGCGTTCTCGGCGACATGGAGCGTGATGTTCTAGCCCTATATGGAATTTTATCGGCACGGGTTCAAGGCTATGGGCACGCCTTGCGACATCCAGCTATTCGCTAAAAACCAAACCTTAGCCAAACAGGTTGCCGATACCGCCATTGCCGATGTCCAACGCCTGGAAGCCCGCTATTCGCGCTACCGCCCCGATAGTTTCTTGTCCGCCATCAACAAGGTGGCAGCCAGCGGCGGCAGTATCGAGGTCGATACCGAAACCGCAGGGCTGCTCGATCATGCGGCGACCTGTTATCAGCAAAGCGAAGGGCTGTTTGACATCACTTCAGGCCTGTTACGCAAAGCTTGGCGGTTTGATAGCGGCACACTGCCGGATCGGCAAACCATAGCCGCGCTGCTGGCCCACATCGGTTGGCAGCATGTCCGTTGGCACAAGCCGGTATTGGCGTTTGCCGTGCCGGGCATGGAAATTGATTTTGGCGGCATTGTCAAAGAATATGCCGTTGACCGTGCGGCGGCATTGTGCTGGTCGCACGGTATACGGCAGGGTGTCGTCAATCTTGGCGGCGACATAAAGATCATTGGCCCGCGTGCCGATGGCGAGCCTTGGCGTATCGGTATACGGCATCCACGCCAAAACGCCTTGCTCGACACCTTATCGCTACATCACGGCGCCCTGGCCAGTAGCGGCGATTACGAACGCTGCATCATTATTGACGGTGTCCGTTATGGGCATATCCTCAACCCCAAAACCGGTTGGCCGGTCAGGCATTTGGCGGCGGTCAGCGTCGTCAGTGACTTTTGCGTGGTGGCCGGCAGCGCCGCCACCATCGCCATGCTCAAAGAAGACCAAGGGGCCGCCTAGCTTGACACGCTAGGCTTGCCGCATTATTGGTTTGATATCGAAGGCAACGTGGGCGGCACACTCTTTAAATGATGATTCCTAGTCATCAATATAAAAACTATTATTCGGCAAAACTCTAATGACTAACACCACCCAACTTTTCCACCGCACCGGCCTGTTCATCACTGTTTTCACCACGGGCGCGTCCGTCATGGTGATAGAGTTGCTCGGAACCCGGATGATCGCCCCCTTTTATGGAGCCAGCCTTTACGTCTGGTCATCACTGATTTCGGTGACGATGATCGCGTTGTCGGTAGGCTATTATATGGGTGGGCGTTGGGCGGACACCTCAAAACGCACAGGCCTGTCATTAATCATTGCCCTGGCGGCCATTTTTACCTTGCTGATCCCCTTAATGACACGCACGGTTCTACTCGCCACCGACCCCTTAGGATTGCGCGGCGGCGCGTTTGTCAGCGCCCTGATCTTGTTTTCGCCCAGCTTGACCTTGCTGGGTATGGTCGGCCCGTTTGCCATTAAGCTGGCGACCTCGCAATTGGAAGGGGTGGGCAACAATGTCGGCTCCATTTATGCGGTCAGCACCCTTGGCAGCGTGGTCGGCACATTGGTGTTGGGCTTCTTTTTGTTCCCGTTGTTAGGTTCGCGGCAAATCCTTATTGGTACCGGGATATTATTGCTGGTATTGGCGCTGGCCATTGCCGTTTATGAGCAGAAAAAACTTCATATCCCCGTCGCCATCATGCCCAGCATCGTCCTCGCCCTCATCGGTTTGGCCTTGTTGCCGAAAATTATCGGGGCGGGACACGGTTATACGGGCGGCAACCAGTTCCAGGTCCAATCTGAACGGGAAAGCCTGTATGGTTGGGTGCGGGTGATTGACCAAAAAGCCCGTGATTTGCGCTTATTGACTTCCGATGCCTCCACTATCGGCGCATCCAGTATCAGTGACGGGCAAAGCCGCCTCAGCTATCAGGACATTGTCGGGCTAATTCCGGCTTTGGCCCCGAAAAAAATGACCCGCGCCCTGATTATCGGCCTAGGTGCCGGGCACATGGCAAAAGTCCTGCATGACCGTTATGGCATTGTCACTGACACCTTGGAAATCGACCCCGCCGTCGCCCAAGCCGCCCGTGATTATTTTGGCTACCAGCCCACCGGCAAGGCCATAGTCGGTGATGCCCGTTATGAAATCCGCCATTTGACCGGACCTTATGACCTGATTATCCATGACTGTTTTACGGGCGGATCCGAGCCGTCACATTTGTTGACGGTGGAAACGTTGGCGCAATTGCATGGCCTGTTATCCGAACAAGGCATACTGGCCTTAAACTTTGTCGCTTTCGCCCACGGCGAACATGCCAATGCCTTGGCCGCCGTGTCCAAAACCATCGCGGAAGTGTTCCCCCTACAATCGGTATTTATCTCCGAGCCAGGTCGCGATTTTAACGATTTTATCTTTCTGGCGACCAAAACCCAGCCGATTGATCTGGATGCCAAGGCTTTGTTGCCTAGCCAATCGGCTTGGCTGAAAGAGCGGGTGTTTCCGGTGGACAACCGCAATGGCGTGTTGCTCACCGACAACCTGAACCCGCTGGAACATTTGCAAACCGCCAAAGCCGAGCATTATCGCCATGTCATAGTCGATTGGTTTGGGCCTGAATTGCTGGTGCGCTAAAAAATAGGTGCAAGCCCACCCTTGCCACAGGGTACTGTTTTTGCACCGCCCTTTTCCGGCTGGAATCGCCGCTAAAATCGATAATGGCAACAATCTGTGGCCGCAAAATCGAAAATTGCCAGCCCCTCCCACACTTTTAATCTCCCCGTTACACCGCTACACCCGCCAAACTTATCGTGTTGCCAGTTGCAATTCGTATAATATCAGGTAGATTGTGCCTTTTAACGGCACTTTTGTTTTCCGACCTGACAGCTATGTATAATTTTTTATCTTTCCAAATCCACGGCGGTGCCGATCATGGCGATGGTGGCGGAATGGCTGATGGCCTCGCCAGCCTATTGGCCTTTATAGAAGGGCTTGCCGCCCAAACGCCCGGCGGCATGTTTGCGGCGCTCATGCCCGGCATCGCGGCAATGGCCAATATCCACCCCATGCTCGTGCATTTTCCGATTGCCTTTCTGGTCACTTTTTTTGTCTTGGATGCGGTGGCTACCCTGGCCAACAAAATCGCTTGGCGCAAGGTTGCCAGTTGGTTTTTATACTTGGGCACAGTGGCGGCGGCCTTTACGGTGCTGGCGGGTTTTATCGCCGCCGATTCCGTCCCGCATGGCGACAATGTCCATGAAATTATGGAACATCATGAACACCTGGGGGTGTCGGTATTGTCATTGGCGGCGGTGTTATCGGTTTGGCGCTACACGGTGGGGGAGTCTTTACGCGGCGTGGCTAATGGCCTGTTTGTGTTTGCCTCGGCGTTACTGTGTTTGCTGTTAAGCTTAGGGGCGGATCTGGGCGGCCTGATGGTTTACAAATACGGGGTGGCGGTGGCGGTGGCGGCCGCTCCCGTACCTGAAAGTACTGACCACCATCATCATACCGATGAGGAATGAGTCGGCAACGTGCAGCTTTACCGTTACCTATCAGACCATAAATGGAGCTTGAAAGCCGCATCCTGAAGAGGATAAGCTATTTATTCCCATAATTTTTCTAAATTCTCATATCACTTTATGCGAACTCGCGTTAAAATTTGCGGTTTTACCCGTGTCGATGATGCCGTTGCGGCCGCTCATGCGGGTGTTGATGCCATTGGCTTGGTGTTTTACCCGCCCAGCCCACGCCATGTCGGCATAGATCAGGCTATAAACATCGTCAATGCCCTGCCCGCTTTTACGTCGGTAGTGGCGTTATTTGTCGACGAACAGGAAGCACTCATACGCGAGGTACTATCATACGTCCAAGTGGATTGCCTGCAATTTCATGGTGATGAGACACCCGCACAATGTCGACGCTATAACAAGCGTTACCTCAAGGCAATCAGGATGCAAGATGGCATTGATGTAAACCAACTCGCTGCCGACTATCACGATGCGGACGGTTTGTTGCTGGACGCTTATCATCCGCACGCCAAAGGCG
>JAQTNZ010000142.1 GCA_028713595.1 Methylovulum sp.
GGCGCAACTGGCGATAGTCTCAGGTAACTTCGGCAAGGCCAAAGGCTTGTTGGAAGCCGCCGTGCGCAAAAATCCCGATGATTTGAAAATCAAAAAGGTGTTGGCGCAAGTTTTGTTAAAAAATAAAAATTATGACGAAGCACTCGAAGTCTATCAGGCTATCGTCAAGGCCAACCCTAAAGAATATGACAGCCGTTTGGCCTTAGGTTTGGTGTACTTGCAACAAGACCGTCCCGATGATGCCGAGGAGGCTTTTAAGGCCTTATTAAAGGAACCGCAATGGCAGCCGCAAGCCAGTTATTATCTGGGCAAGATTGCCGAGCAGGACAATGAGGTCGATAAGGCCCTGGCTTGGTATGACAAGGTCAATGATGAGCGCCTAGGCTTTGAGGCGGGTATTGCCGCCGTTGGCCTATTGGCGAAAGACAAGCAGTTTGCCAAGGCGGACAACCGTTTGGAGATGTTGGCGAAAAAATACCCCCAACAGAAAGTGCGCCTGTTGATCGTGCAATCGGAATTATTGAACCAGCAACAACAGCATGAAAAGGCCTTTGCCTTATTGAGCAAGGCCTTGGTGGATTCGCCGGATGAGCGGGAATTGCTTTATGCGCGGGCATTGATGGCCGAACATGTCGGCAAGCTGGATGTGTTGGAAGCGGATTTGAAAAAAATCATCAGCAAATACCCTGACAATGCCGAAGCCTTAAATGCCTTAGGCTATACCTTGGCGGACAAAACCACCCGCTACCCAGAAGCTGAAGGCTATTTGCAACGGGCGTTACGGCTTAACCCTGATGAAGCGGTGATATTGGACAGTTATGGCTGGTTGCAGTTTAAGATGGGCAACTTTGCTAAGGCGTTGGATTATCTGCAACGCGCTTATGCCAAGCAAAAAGAAACTGAAATCGCCGCGCATCTGGCGGAAGTGTTATGGGTCATGGACAAAAAAGACCAAGCCAAGAAACTCTATAACGAAGCCGTTAAAGACGCGCCCGATGACCGTTATTTGCTGGAATTTAAAAGCCGTATCTTGAACCAAGCCCACTAGCCGTGAGTCGTATAACAAGCTTTGCGGCACTGGCTTTGGCGTTGTTGGTGTCGGCCTGTAACAACGTCGATGTTGTCCCTGATGGCAGTTATTCCCGCGCCGTGTTGGCAAAGCAGCCACCAGTAGGGCATTGGGCATTGGATGGCCGTTTGTCATTAAGTGGTGTGAAAGATTCGTGGTCAGCCAATTTGGCGTGGGCACATGGCTCTGACGATGTGCTTAAATTGTCCGGGCCTTTAGGGCAGGGGGCTACGGTCATCCGCCTGAACGACGACGCAGTCACTATTGATAGGGGCGGCGGCAAGGTGCAAACTTCCCCGCAACCGGAAGCCTTCATCAACCAGCAATTGGGGCTATCCGTGCCGATTAGGGCCTTAAGTTATTGGGTTGTCGGCCTGCCGGAACCTGGGCAAGCCTTTGTCGATATGCCGTCCGGTTTCCGCCAAGCCGATTGGCTGGTGGAATACAAGCAAATGCAGCCTGCTGGCCAGCGCCTGTTGCCGCGCAAAATGACCGTCATGAATGGGCAGGCCAAGCTTAAGTTAATTATTGAACAATGGGTTATAAAAGGCGAAGATGGACATTAACCACGCATTATGGGCGGCATCCTGGCCGGCTCCTGCCAAACTAAATCTGATGCTGCGCATTGTCGGACGTAGGGCGGATGGTTATCACTTACTGCAAACGGTGTTCCAATTCGTTGCGCTGTGTGACTGGATATGTTTCCAACCTGATCCCAGTGGCCGTGTCACTCTAAAAAATCCACTGCCAGGTGTTATAGAATCCGATGATTTGACGGTCAGGGCGGCCAATTTGCTGAAATTGGCGACCGGTTGCCGTTATGGCGTGTGCATGGACGTGACCAAAAACTTGCCGATGGGCGGTGGCCTAGGTGGCGGCAGCTCCGATGCCGCCACCGTGCTGGTGGCCTTGAACACCTTATGGGATTTGCAATTATCGATCGAAAAACTCATGGAGCTGGGTTTGTCATTAGGTGCGGATGTGCCGATTTTTGTCTTCGGCCATGCCGCTTGGGCGGAAGGTGTGGGTGAAAAAATCCAGCCGATAATCGTTCCAGAGCAATGGGTTGTGATTATCAAGCCCGACTGCCATGTCAATACGAAAGAAATTTTTTGCGCAGAGGAATTGACAAGGGACAGCAAATCTATCAAAATAACTGACTTTACAGCAGGGCAGCAACAAAACGATTGTCTTGCTGTGGTTTGCCAGCGTTATCCATCCGTTAAAGATGCTTTAGTCGATTTGTCTGAGTTTTCAGATGCAAAATTGACAGGGACTGGGGCTTGTGTTTTTGCACAGTTTGATTCAGAACTAAAGGCGGTGGCGGCGTACCAGGCACTTAAGGCTAAGTGGCGTGTGTACCTGTCCAAATCCGTCAATGAATCACCGTTGTTGTCTATGATAAAGTCGGGTGATTTTATATCTTGATTATTGGGTCGTCGCCAAGCGGTAAGGCACGGGGTTTTGATCTCCGCATACCAAGGTTCGAATCCTTGCGACCCAGCCATTTTTGCCACACTGAGTTAAATTCTATTTGGGAGAGCTTGAATGAATGACACCTCGTTGATGGTGTTTTCTGGAAATGCTAACTTAGCCTTAGCCGAAGGTATTGTTAAAAAACTGAATATGCGCCTAGGGATGGCCGCAGTCGGCAGGTTTAGTGATGGTGAGGTTGCAGTAGAGATTGAAGAGAATGTCCGGGGAAAGGACGTTTTTGTCATTCAGCCAACCTGCTCGCCCACCAATGAGAATTTAATGGAGTTGTTGGTGATGATTGACGCGCTCAAGCGTGCGTCAGCATCGCGTATTACCGCCGTCATGCCTTATTATGGTTATTCACGGCAAGACCGGCGTTCACGTTCGGCACGGGTGCCTATCAGTGCCAAGCTGGTCGCCAAAATGATCGAACAAGCAGGGGCAGGCCGTTTGTTGACGGTTGACCTACATGCCGACCAGATCCAAGGTTTTTTTGACATACCTGTTGATAACGTCTATGCCTCGCCGATTTTGTTGGGCGACATTTGGCGGCAACAGTATAAAGATTTGATTGTCGTCTCACCCGATGTCGGTGGCGTGGTCAGGGCCAGGGCTTTGGCGAAGCGTCTTAATGATGCCGATTTGGCTATCATTGACAAGCGCAGGTTGCGGGCCAATGTCGCGGAAGTCATGCACATTATTGGTGATGTTGACGGGCGCACTTGCATCCTGATTGATGATATTGTCGATACGGCGGGCACCTTATGCCATGCGGCGGCGGCGTTAAAAAAACATGGGGCCGTCAGGGTGTTCGCTTATTGCACACATGCCGTGCTGTCAGGTTCGGCGATGGACAATTTGGCCGGTTCCGCACTGGATGAACTGGTGGTTACTGACACGATACCGTTAAGCCAAGAAGCGGTGGATTCCGGCAAAATCAGGCAACTGTCGGTTGCCGAAATGCTGGCGGAAACCATCCGGCGTATTGCCGTCGGTGAGTCGGTCAGCTCGCTCTATGTTGATTAGTGATAATGTGTAGGTAGCCCTTAGTCGGTTGCACTTAAAAGTTTAATAAAAGCACGTTGACGTGCGGGGTTGAAAAAGAATGTCTAATGTATTTGAGTTTGTAGCCGAAAGCCGTGCCGATCTTGGAACGAACGGGGCGCGCCGTTCACGTCGTCAAGGTAATGTGCCGGCGGTCATTTATGGTGGTCATAGCGCCCCTCAAATGCTGGTGCTGAACCACAATGAAGTCATCAAGCATCTTGAGCATGAGGCGGTTTATTCGCATGTGCTTGACATCACCGTTGACGGCAAAACTGAAAAAGCTATCCTGAAAGGCGTTCAGCGTAACCCTGCCAGATTCCAAATTTTGCATCTGGATTTCTTGCGCGTTGATATGTCCGAAGCCGTTAAAGTTCACGTGCCTTTGCATTTCATCAACGAAGCGACCTCGGTCGGCGGCAAAAAAGGCGGCGTTGCCACCCATTCCATGGTGGATGTGGAAATTTCTTGCTTGCCAGGCATGTTGCCTGAATTTATCGAAGTCGATTTGACCACGTTGGATATTGGTTCTTCCTTGCATTTGTCTGACTTAGTCCTGCCTAACGGCGTATCAGTCGTTGCTTTGGCACAAGGCCCAGATCACGACCTGCCGGTCGTGTCTATGATGGCATCAAAAGCCAACTGATCGGCGGTGGCGGTTGCATAAACCGGACGTAACATGATTAAATTGATTGTCGGTTTGGGTAATCCTGGTCGCCAATACGAAAAAACCCGGCACAATGCCGGGTTTTTGTTTTTGGACGATGTGCTAACTCACGTGGGCGGTTCTTGGCAAGCTGATAGCAAATTCCAAGGCCATATCGCGGAAGCGGCCATCGACCATAAAAAAACACTGCTCTTAAAACCCGACACGTTTATGAACCGTAGCGGGCAGTCCGTGGGCAAAGTCGCCCGTTATTACAAAATCCAGCCCGATGAAATCTTAGTCGTCCATGATGAATTGGATTTTGCTGTCGGTGTGGTCAAGCTGAAAAAAGGTGGCGGCCATGCCGGTCATAACGGTTTGCGCGATATTATCGCCCATCTTGGCAGCAACGAGTTTTACCGCTTGAGAATTGGTATCAGCCGCCCCGCTGCGGGCAAAGTGGTTGCCGATTATGTGTTGTCAGAACCCTCCAAGGCCGATTGGCCGTTATTGGCAGCCAGTTTCCAGCTGGCCCAGCCGTATCTTGGGCAAATCATCAGCGGCGACGTCGCGGCGGTCATGAACAAGCTTAATACCTAAACTGCTTCCGTCAGTTTCTTACCTTCTCCCCAGCCATTTCCCCGACATTATCCTTTTCTCGTTCCCTCCCATTTATGCGAGGTACGCGGCCCCACGCACGCCACAGGGCGTAAAGGGCGTAAATCACTGCCATTAAGTTAAGGGTTTGTGCCTGTAATTTCAACAAGATAAAATCATAACTCTCGTTCCCACGTGGGAATGAGGAAAAGCCGAGCGTTTAAGCCCACACTTGCCCTAAAATGCCCTATAATTGCGCTGGAAACTAACTATCCACGCCATCCGGCATTTGCCGCACATTTTTAGCAAGGTAACACCATGACGAAAGACATTATCCAGACTGATAAAGCCCCCCAAGCCATCGGCACTTATTCACAAGCGGTCAAAGTCGGCCATACGGTTTATCTCTCCGGGCAAATTCCCTTAGTGCCGGAAACGATGGTTCTGGTTGAAGGCGACATCGCCGCGCAAATCACCCGCGTGTTTGATAACCTGCAAGCCGTGGCGCAAGCGGCGGGTGGTGATTTTGCCGATGTCGTCAAATTGAACGTGTTCCTGACTGATTTGGCTAACTTTCCGATAGTCAATGACATTATGGGCCGTTATTTCCAACAGCCTTACCCCGCCCGTGCCGCTATTGGCGTGGCGGCGTTGCCTAAAGGCGCGGCGGTGGAAATGGATGCCATCATGCACTTGCCTACCCAAGAATACCCGCTGTAAGCCGAGTTTGCGGTAGGGCGGGCTTATGAGCCTCCTTAAGCAACCGGTCATCAATTTGCAGGGCATCGGTGCGCAAACCGCCAACCGCTTGGAGAAGCTAGGCTTGCGCACCGTCCAAGATTTGCTGTTCCATTTGCCGCACCGTTACGAAGACCGCACCCGCGTGTGTCCGATAGGGGCGTTGACGGTAGGCATGACCGCCCTCGTGTGCGGTAAGATTGACATTATTGATGTCATGCCCAGAGGCCGTAAAAGCCTGATGTGCAAGATCAGTGATGGCACCGGCGGGGTGTGGCTGCGGTTTTTCCATTTCTCCGCCAACCAATATAATACGTTCAAACCTGATACCTGGCTGTGCGTGTTTGCCGAAACCCGCTACGGTATGGCGGGTTTGGAAATGGTGCACCCTGATTACAGCATTGTCAGCGGCCCTGACGCGGCAGTGACCGACACCCGCTTGACTCCGGTTTATCCTTTGACCGAGGGCTTAAGCCAATCCGTCATCCGTAAGGCCATCAAACAAGCCCTACAGTGTTGTGAGCAAAATCCGCAATTGTTGGCCGATTGGATTCCTGCCCAGATTTTACAGGATTACCGTTATCCGTCCTTGGCGGAAGCCGTCCAAACTTTGCACGCCCCCGATGACAGCGTCACCGTGGAAGCCTTGCAGGCAGGGGAGGTACCCGCGTTAAAACGGCTGGCGTTTGAAGAATTGCTGGCTCATCATTTGCGTTTGTCTAGCCTCAAACAGCAGGCGAAAGTCTGGCCAGCACCGGTGTTTGCCGAAGATAGCCAGATAGCGGCGCACTTTTTACGCTCGTTGCCGTTTAGCTTGACCGGTGCCCAGCAACGGGTGATAAGCGAGATTGTTGCCGATTGCCGCCTAGCCAAGCCGATGATGCGCTTGGTGCAAGGCGATGTCGGTTCGGGCAAGACCATTGTCGCCGCTTACAGCGCCTTGCTGGCGGTGGCGGCGGGTTATCAGGTCGCCCTGATGGCGCCGACTGAATTGCTGGCCGAGCAGCATTTTGCTAATTTTAGCGGCTGGTTTGCCGGCTTTGCCGTGCAAGTGAGCTTTTTAAGCGGGCAATCTAAAGGCCGCGCCCGTCAGGCGGTGTTGCAAGGCTTGGCGGACGGTACGGTCAACTTGATTATCGGCACTCATGCCCTGTTTCAAGATGCCGTGCAATTTCACCGTTTAGGGCTGGTGATTATTGATGAACAGCACCGCTTTGGCGTTCATCAACGTTTGGCGCTGCGCGAAAAAAGCCAGACGGGCAGC
>JAQTNZ010000143.1 GCA_028713595.1 Methylovulum sp.
CGCGGGTCATCGCTGGGGCGGCGGCGGCAGATATGCCATTGTCGTTCTGGCTCTTGGCTTTTTCCGTGTTTTTGTTCCTATCCTTGGCCTTTGTCAAGCGTTATGCAGAGTTACAGATACATGCGGGCATTAAAAAAAAATTGCATGGACGCGGTTATTACAGTTCAGATGCGCCTATCGTACAAATGATGGGTATTGCTTCCGGTTACGCCTCCACGCTGGTTTTGGCGCTTTATCTTAATAGCAAGGAAGTTATATTGCTTTACCATACACCTGAAATTGTCTGGGGAGCCGTGCCGGTGGTGGTGTTTTGGATAAGTTGGATGTGGATGCAAGCACATCGTGGCAATATGCACGATGATCCGGTTATTTTTGCCATTAAGGATAAGGCCAGCTTGTTGGCGGGCTTGTCTTTCGCCCTGATTTTACTGGCGGGTATGCGGAGTTGGTCATGGTAACGGTATCGTCATGGGGTAGGTTAAGCCGTCTTGAACATCAGGTTAAGGTGTTGTCGGCACGCCATCAGGTGGCGGCGCAACTGCCAAGTGACCAACTAGGCCTTGTATACGGTATGGGGCGCAGTTACGGCGATGCCTGTTTAAATCCGGGCGGCGTGTTATGGAATACCCAAGGGTTAAACCGCTTCATCCGTTTTGATGAAGACACCGGGCGGTTGGTCTGTGAAGCGGGAGTGTTGTTGCGTGACATTCAGCAACTGTTTGTGCCTAGGGGCTGGATTCTGCCTGTGACCCCAGGAACCCAATTGATTACCGTAGGCGGGGCGATTGCCAACGATGTGCATGGCAAAAACCATCACCAATTAGGCTCTTTCGGTGACCACATCCACTGGCTTAAGCTCATCCGTACCGATGGTACGATGATAGACTGTTCACCTGATGTGCAACCTGACTGGTTTGCCGCCACCATCGGCGGTTTGGGTTTGACTGGGGTCATCACCGAGGCACAAATACAGTTGCGCCGGATTCCTGGGCCTTGGCTAGTTGCCGAAACTTTTCCTTACCATTCTTTAACTGACTTTTTTCATTGGGCAGATAGCTCAGAAGCCGCGTGGGAGCATACCGTTTCCTGGATAGATTGCTTGCACGGTGGCACGGCGCGTGGGTTGTTCATGCGGGCTAATCCCATTCCGTCAGCTCCAAGGATCAGTCCTGCCAGCCGCAAGTTGGCGATGCCGTTTGTACCGCCGATCTCGTTAGTCAATAAAATCTCCCTGCCACTGTTTAACAACGCGTATTTTTATCTGAAAAAACGCCAGCCAGAGCCGCAAATTGTCCATTACGAAAATTTTTTTTACCCGCTGGACAATTTATTGAATTGGAACCGGATGTATGGCCCAACAGGATTCTTCCAGTACCAAAGCGTGTTGCCACGTTCGGTGGGGCTGGAGGCGACCCAAGCGATGCTGGCAGAAATTGCCCGTTGCGGTGAAGGCTCGTTTTTGGCGGTGCTGAAAACCTTCGGGGAACGGGAGGCCTTAGGCATGATGAGTTTCCCGCAGCCGGGTGTCACGTTAGCCTTGGACTTTCCCAATAAAGGCGAGCGGACGTTACGGTTGTTTGCACGTTTGGATGCGATTGTCCAGGAAGCCGAAGGGCGGCTATATCTCGCCAAAGATGCCAGGATGCCCCGCGATTTGTTCGTGGCCGGCTATCCTCGCCTTAATGAATTTATACACTACCGGGATCCGGGCATCAGTTCGGCCTTATCACGACGGCTAATAGGGGACTAACAGTGCCAGACAACACGAAAAAAATCGTTATTATAGGCGCCACTTCGGCCATTGCCCATGCGTGCGCACGGTTATGGGCCCTCGGTGCAGCCGAGTTCTTTTTGGTCGGGCGTGATCCAGAAAAATTACGGCAAGCCGCTGAAGATTTGACTGTCCGTGGCGCCGGACAGGTGGCAACCTATGTGCTGGATGCCAATGAATTGGCAAAGCATCCGGCAATGTTGGCCCGTTGTTTTGAGACGTTGGGGCGTATTGATATTGCCTTGATAGCCCACGGGACGCTGCCTGACCAAGCGGCCTGCGAGCAGGATGTTAATCTGGCCTTGCAAGAATTTTCCAGCAATGGCTTAAGTGTCATTGCCTTATTGACCTTGTTGGCTAACCGCATGGAAGCCCAAGGTTCTGGCACATTGGCGGTTATTTCTTCGGTGGCGGGTGATCGGGGGCGGCCATCGAATTACCTTTACGGGACTGCTAAGGCCGCCGTCACCACCTTTTGCGAAGGCCTACGCGGCAGATTGTACAAGGCGGGCGTACATGTCATCACCATCAAGCCGGGGTTTGTCGATACGCCCATGACCCAAGGCTTGCCTTTGCCAAAACTACTGGTGGCTTCGCCAGAAGCCGTTGCCAAGAGCATTTGCCAAGCTATCGAAAAACGCACCAATACGCTGTACACGCCTGCATTTTGGTGGGCAATTATGTTGGTCATCAAACATATTCCGACATTCATTTTTAAGCGGGCCCGGTTATGAAATCTAATGGGAAATTTAAGACGGCTAGCCTAGCGAATTTCTTTTTCCCTGGATTTTTGTTAATAACGGTCTTAGCCATATTTGTTCCTTTCATCCCGTCGTTACCTAATGCCTCCCTTGATCCGTCATGGATTCTCGGCATGAACCAAGCATTGGCACAACATTTTGTGTTTGGAAAGGATATTATTTATACCTGTGGCCCTTATGCCTCAATTCTTACCCGTGCTTATCACCCTGCGACCGATAATAGTATGGTTTTCGGGAGTCTGTATTTAGGCGTTTGCTTTTGGTATGCCCTCATTTTTATTGGCAAAAAAATATCATTTGTCTGGCCTTTGGTCTTGGTGTTGGCCCTTGCGGCATTAACATTCCCTAAAGAACTAATGTTAAATATGGGCAGGGACACCTTATTTTTTCTTTATCCCCTCATTATTTCTTTGATTGCTTATCGGTTGACATTGCCTGAAGATAGCAAAAAGGGATTGGAGATCAATAAACAAACCCCATTGGTGATGGCTATCCTTTTGTCAGCTTTAGGTTTGCTGCCTTTGATAAAAGGCTCCCTGCTTATCATTTGCTTGGCGGAAATGACATTATGTGTTTCAATTTTATGGTTTAATAAATTGAAAATGCTGGCATTTATCGTCATGATAATCCCGTTGGCCTCAATGGTTATTTTCTGGATATGTGCAGGGCAACCCATTATTGGCTTATCTTATTACCTTATCAATATAATGCCCATAATTTCTGGCTACACTGAAGCCATGGCTATTGGCCCTGAAGCCTTCCAAGTAAAAGAACTGGTTGTTTTTATATTGTCTGCCGTAGCTATTTTGTCCGTAACAGTAACCACAAAAAATACGACACTATTTTCTAGGCTATTTTTATTTTTATCTTTCACGGTATTTCTTTTTCTTGCTTTCAAGGGAGGCTTTGTCCGCCATGACGCTACCCATGCCCTTGTGTGTGGTATCGCAATATTGACAGCCCCCTTGCTGCTCCATTTTGTCTTAGAACACAGGCATCTTAACAAAGTTGTGGTTTTATCAGTCATTTCTTGGCTGATAATTGATCAATCTTATACGCCCGTTTTAATTGAAAATAAAATTCAAAATATAGCCCATGTCTATACGGATGCCTACATTGGTTTAGAAAGCAGGATTAATAACAGACAAGCACTCCCTGATGCTTTCTATAAAAAAATGGCTGAATTGAAAAAAGAAAGCCAGTTTCCAATCTTAGAAGGTACAACCGACATTTACTCCTTTGACCAGTCGTATTTGATTGCCTCTGGCAATGACTGGCAGCCCCGCCCTGTATTTCAAAGCAATTCGGTATATACTCAGGGATTGGCGCAGATCAACGTTTCCCATCTATTGGCTGAACATGCACCTGATAATATTATTTTTAAGATACAGCCCATTGATGGCAGGTTTCCTGCGCAGGAAGATGGCTTAAGCTGGCCTGTTTTGTTGGCTAATTACTATCCATCCCAAACGATTAACGACCATCTTTTTTTGAAAAAGCGCACGTCTATAATAAAACCGGAAAAAATAGAGGTTTTCAAGAAGGAATATGAGTTTGAAGCTGACGTTGTTATTCCAGAATCTTTAGAGCCATTGTTTGCAGAAATTGAAATAAAACCAACCCTCTTAGGACGGCTTATTGCAATTTTATATAAGCCATTGGCGCATATAAAAATTAATGTTGAACTTGAAAATGGGGCTAAACAAAGTTACCGGGTTATTCCAGGCGTGGCAAAATCAGGATTCATAATCTCGCCACTAATAAATGATGCTAAAGAGTTTTCATTTTTTTATGCTAATCAAGGTAAATTAAGCAATAAAAAAGTAAGGTTGATAAATATTTATGAAAAAGGCATAAAATCGCTATTTTGGAATAACAAGTACACACTTACGTTTAGTAAAGTTAAATTAGGTGGTGATTTATAAAGTGATGACATTGGTAAAAACATACAATAATCTTGTAGCTCTCTTAAAATAAGATAAGCGTATATCTAAATAATTTCTAACATTCACGACTAGATAACCAAGGCCATCCATGAAAAGCAAAAAAATTATTCTTCCTGGTGGGGCAGGGCTGGTCGGCCAAAACCTAGTGGCCCGTCTCAAAGCCAAAGGTTACACCGACATTGTTGTTCTTGACAAGCACCGTAACAATCTTGAGGTGCTAAAGCGGGTGCAACCGGATATTGTCGCCGAATATGCCGATTTGGCACAAACGGGCGATTGGCTTAAGCATTTTGCCCAGGCCGATGTTGTAGTTATGTTGCAGGCGCAAATTGGCGGTAACGATTATCAAGACTTTGTCCGTAACAACCTTGATGCCACCCGCCTGATTCTCGAAGCTATCAAAGCTAACAATAGGGCTTATCTTGTCCATATCAGTTCATCGGTAGTGGAATCGGTTGCCGATGATTTTTATACCCGCACGAAAAAAGATCAGGAGCGCATGGTCTTGGAAAGTGGTGTATATTGCCCGATTTTGCGGCCTACCTTGATGTTTGGCTGGTTTGACCGTAAGCATTTAGGTTGGCTCTCGCGTTTTATGAAAAAAGTGCCGGTGTTCCCGATACCGGGAGATGGCCGCTATATGCGCCAACCGTTGTACGTCGGGGATTTTTGCAACATCATCATCAGTTGCATCGAACATCAGGTGACGGATGGCGTGTACAACATTTCCGGCCATGAAAAAGTCGATTATATCGATATTATCCGTGCCATCAAGAAGGCTACCCAGGCAAGGGCTTGGATTGTCAAAATCCCTTACCCTTTATTTTATGCCTTGCTATGGGTTTGGGGCAGGTTTGACAAAAATCCCCCGTTCACTACCCAGCAATTGGCGGCTTTAGGCGCCAAAGATGAATTTGAGGTTATCGACTGGCCAGGTATTTTTGGCGTGCCATACACACCGTTTGTCAACGCCATTGAAGAAACCTTCAATGACAAACAGTATAGCAACGTAGTTTTGGAGTTTTGATATGGGGCAGCGTATCGCTGTTTTAGGTGCCGGGCCTATGGGCTTGGCGGTGGCTTATCAGTTGGCGCGTGACGGCCATCAGCCCGTCGTGTTTGAAGCCGATGACCGTGTTGGCGGTATGGCGGCGGCTTTTGATTTTTCCGGCTTGACCATCGAGCGGTACTACCACTTCCATTGCATTTCCGATACAGCTTTTTTGGCGATGCTGGATGACTTGGGCTTGGCAGGGCGGATGCACTGGGTGACGACCAAAATGGGCTATTGGTATCAAGGGCGGTTGCAAGCATGGGGCAACCCCGTTGCCTTGCTGACATTTAAAGGCTTAAGTCTGGTCGCCAAATTCCGTTATGGCCTCCATGCTTTCTTATGTACTAAGCGTGATGATTGGCGGCCATTGGACGGCGTTGAAGCCAGTGGGTGGATTAAACGCTGGGTAGGTGCAGAGGCTTATGAGGTGTTATGGCGTAGGCTGTTTGACTATAAATTTTATGATTACGCCGACAACCTGTCGGCGGCATGGATAGCCAGCCGCATCCGCAGAATTGGCCGCTCACGTTACAACCTGTTCCGCGAAAAGCTGGGCTATTTAGAAGGTGGTTCAGACACTTTGCTGCAAGCCATGCGCACGGCAATCGAAGGCTTGGGCGGGGAAGTCCGTCTCAGTACCCCGGTCAATAAGGTTGGCATCAGCGATGGCAGCGTCTGCGGTGTTGAAGCTGGCGGACAGTTTGAGGCTTTTGCCAAAGTTATCAGCACCATTCCCTTGCCTTATATCCCACGGATCATGCCAGATTTGCCCGCTGAGATTTTGCAACGCTTCCAAGCCATCAACAATATTGCCGTAGTGTGTGTCATCGTTAAGCTGCGATTGGCCTTGAGCGAAAATTTTTGGTTGAACATCAATGACCCCGACATGGACATTCCGGGTTTGGTGGAATACAGCAATTTGCGGCCACTGGATGGGCATATCGTTTATGTCCCTTTCTATATGCCCGGCGAACACCCCAAATTTGCCGAAGCCGATCAAGTCTTTTTGGATAAGGTGCGCGGCTACTTGAAAAAAATTAACCCTAACTTAAGCGATGATGATTTCATCAGCTTACAGGCCAGCCGTTATCGGTTTGCGCAACCGATTTGCGGGCCGGGCTATTTGGCGAAACTTCCGCCTGTGGCTTTGCCTGTCAAGGGCTTGTGGGTCGCGGACACCTCTTATTATTACCCCGAAGATAGGGGCATTTCTGAGAGCATTGACTTTGGCCAAAAGATGGCGAAGCAGGCGGTTAGCGGTGATTAAGCATTTTT
>JAQTNZ010000144.1 GCA_028713595.1 Methylovulum sp.
ATTTTTTTTGGCAAACTCATACGCCACCTCGGCTTTGGCTATTTGCGCGGCGGCGGTGCGGTTGTCTAGGGCAAACAACGGCGCGTCTTTTTTCACCTGCTCGCCCTCCTCGCAATACACCTGCGTAATAATCCCCGCCACTGGCGTGGCGACCTTGGCGCTGGCGGCGGCTTTGCCGTGGCTGGCTAATGCTGGCTCGACCAGCCCATACGCCAAGACATAGCGCCGTAAATCGGCTTCAATAACTTTTGTTGTTTTAACAACCACCTCGGTCTCAGGCTCGGCATCATCCGCTGGGCTGATAGGGCTATGAAGCAGGCATAAAGCTAGAAGGGTCAGTAGGGGTTTTGCGATCATGAGAGGGGATTCCTGAATTCGGAAAAATGGCCTTGCTGGCGCCTAAAAAGAAAATCACCAAACCCTTTCGGACGCTAGCGCCGCACTGCCATTAAGTTAAGGATTTGTGATTGTAATATCAACAAGATAGGATTAACCGTTCGCCCTGAGCCTGTCGAAGGGTGGACGGTTAATCCGGTCATGGTTCGACAGGCTCACCACGAACGGATTAACTTATTACGACCTTAACGCAATAGCATTTTCTATGTTATTGAAATAAAAATAGTATTCCTTAACTTAATGGCAGTGACGCTAGCGCCGACATAAAACGGTTAGCAGCCGCACCCGTCACCGGATAACGCAAGGCCGCTTCCAATTGGGCGATGGCTTGTTGGCTTTCGACCAGCACATCCAAACGGCTACGTTCGGCCAACGATTGTTCCAGTTCGGCGATGGCTAGGGCGTGGGCATCGGCCTCGCCTGCGATTACTAAGGCTTGGGTATATGCGACATTGCTTTGCCGATTGCGCAGCAGCTGGGCGGTGGTCTCCACACGTGGCCGCACCGCCAGCACGGCGGCATGGGCGCGGTCAATCTCAGCGATGATACGCAGTTGCAGGGCTTCAAAGCGCACCGCCGTTTCTTGACGCTTGGCGGCCATTTCGGCGATCAGCCCTTGGTTTTGGTTGACTATCGGCAGTTGCAAGGCCGCCAAGCCCATCAGCCAGCGGTTTTCCCCGGTATTCCACGTATAACCGGGGTTGGCTTGGATATTCGGATATTGGTTGGCGATTTCCAATTGCAACGCCGCTTGGGCGGCGGCATACTCAGCCAACATCGCCAGCACATCGGGGCGCTCACGCAGGGCGGTGGCGGTCAATGGCTTAAGCGGCAGTTTTTGCACATCAGGGATTTGGGCGAATTCGGAAAAATCCAAGCTTATCCCAGCCAGCCCGCTCACGGGTATGCCTATCGCGGCGGCCAACAACGCCTGACTATCGGCGCATTTTTTCTCGGCGGCACTCACATTGACCTGTACTTGCGCCAAGGCCAGTTGCGCCGCCAAGACATCGCTGTTGGCAAGCTCGCCAGCCTGTTGTTGTTCGCGCAACCCCTGATTAATCCGCTCTTGTAAGTGTTGCTGTTGTTGTAACAAGCCCAAACTGGTTTGGGCGGCATAGGTGTCCAGCAGCGCCAAGCGTAGCCTACCGCGCACCAGCCAAGCGGTATCGGCAATGCGCAAGCGGGCGGCGTTGTCCAAGTGCTTGCTTCTGTCCATACGCAAACCGCGTTTGCCCGCCGTTTCTATGGGGATGCTGACAGAACTGACGAAAATCCACGGCATCGCATCGGCAAGATTGCTGATCCAAGTCGGAGTGATGGCAACGCTGGGATTGGGGCGTTGCGCCGCCGTCACCCCAGCCGCATCCGCCATCGCCGCTTGGGCGCGTATCAGCGCCATATCAGGATGGTAAAACCATGCTGCCAGTGTCAGCGTGTCCAGATTCCAAGGGGCTTGCTTAGATATATGCGTGGCATCGAGAAATTGCCGCAACTCGCCGCCATTTAAACTACGCGCCTGTAAACGGCTTGCTGAAACGTGCGGCTCAAGCGGACGGTCTTGAAAATGGGCGCAACCTGTCAGCAAGGTTAAGAAAAGCACTTTTTTTAGTGTTCGCATAGCGGGCCTGTGTGAGGATTAAAAAGGTAGCCTTAACCCAAAACCACCACCACCTTAAGTCCTGGCTGGTTATCCAACAACTGCAAACGCCCCTCATGCAGTTCAACGACAGCGGCGGCAATGCTTAAACCTAGGCCATTGCCGGGGGTGGTGCGGCTTTGTTCCAAGCGATAAAAGCGTTGTACGACCTTATCACGATAGGCTTGGGCGATACCTGGGCCATTATCGGCCACCCCCCATACAAGCCGCTGGCCTTGGGCCTGCAAACTGAGGTTAATCCGCGTCTGTTCCGGGGTATGCAGAATGGCGTTTTCTAGCAGGTTAAAGGCCAATTGCACCAGTAATTCCTGATCGCCGATGATGACAATATCGGGTGCTATATCGGTGTATAGGGTTTTGCCCTGTTCTTCGGCGACGGGAGCCAGCGCTTCCGCCACTGACTTAAGCAAATGGCTGAGGTTAACAGGTTTAAAACCGCTACGTCTGGAACCTGATTCAATTTGGGCGATTCTCAGCAAAGCGGAAAAAGTCGCCAAAACCTTATCGACTTCGTTTAAGGCGTTAGCGATATGTTCCTGATAGCCATCCGCGCTCAAGGGCTTGCTGAGTGCCTGCGCCAAACCGAATTGCAAACGGCTGATGGGGGTGCGTAAATCATGGGCGATGTCATTGGACACTTGCTGGACGTTATCCAACAAAGCGCCGATTTTATCCAGCATCAGGTTCAGCAACACAGCCAGCTTGTCCAACTCATCATGGTGCTTGGCGACGGGTAAGCGATGCTTTAAGTCACCGCCGATAATCGCTTCGGTCGCCACCGTAATCGCGGCGATTTTTTTCAGGAATGTCCGGCTTAAATAAAAACCGCCACCGACACCTAACACCAGCACCAAAACAATGCCTGACAAAAACGCCTGGATAATCGCCTGCCCCGTGGCTTGGATAGCCCTACCGTCATGCCCTACCACCAACCAACCGCCATCAGGCAAGGCGATAAGCAGGGCATAAACCAAGGGCATATCGGCGATTGACAACTGCTGCCAGCCCGCTTTAGGGACAAAAACCTTTAAACGCCCCGCCAGCCATTCCCCCTGCGCTCCCTGCAAGCCATAAACATGCGCCGCCCCGCCCTCATCCTCGGTGATTTCCTCTATCAAACCGCCTAAGCCGTCATCGTCATATTCGGCGCGTAAGCGCTGGGCTTCCATTTCAATACCCGCTTTAAGCTGTTGCTCCAGTGAATGCAGGGTAAGCAGATAAACGCTAACACCTATCGCCACGAACGAACTTAAAAACAGGCTGATATAAATAATGGCTAACTTAAAACTGGTCAGGCCCATACGCTTGCTAGGTTTGGTTTAATAATCACACCCCATCCATAATATAGCCAGCCCCCCGCACCGTTAAGATCAAATCCGGTTTGCCGCCTACATTCAACTTACCGCGCAAACGGCTGATATGGGTTTCGACCATATTGGTCTTCGGGTCGAAATGAAAATCCCAGACGTTTTCCAGTAACATGGTACGCGTGACCACTTGCCCGGCATGACGCGCCAGATACTCCAATAACCGGAACTCGGTCGGTTGCAGCTCGATGGTTTGCCCACCGCGCTTGACCAGCCGCTTTAACAAATCAATCTCCAGATCACGCACCTGTAAGCTATTTAGCTCCACGGTCGTTTTCGGACGGCGCAACAAGGCGTTAACCCGTGCCGCCAGTTCGCTGAACGCAAACGGCTTGACCAAATAATCATCCGCCCCCGCATTCAGGCCCTCAACCCGGTCATCAATCCCGCACATCGTGGTCAAAAACAACACCGGCACACTACAGCCACTGCTACGCAAAGTCTTGACCAAGGTCAGCCCATCCAAATGCGGCAACATCCGGTCAATAACCAACACATCGTAGGTGCCTTCCTTGGCTAACAACAAACCAGCCAAACCATCGCCGGCCACATCCACGGTAAAACCCATTTCCTTAAGGCCGTTGGCGACATAGCCTTGGGTTTCCTTATCATCTTCAATAATGGCTATTTTCATGGTCTTGACCGTGGTGGGACAACGCTATTTTGGCTTGGCTAAACAGCGACAGATTCTTGGCCTACTCGCTCTTGGCCTCGCCCGCTTGGCTAAGGCCGACACCCGTGGCGGCCAGTAAGCCGATAGATAACCAAGCCAATATCGTTCAAAATGCCGGATGTGGACTAAAGCTTAAGCTATCTTAGCTTACCGCAAGCCTTCTAAAACTATACGGTTTGGTAATGTTGAAAATATATGGTAAAAATCCGCCGGGGTGGACATCAGGACACCCCGTTTATGGTTACGACAGAATAACTTAAGCCGTTCGGGGTAAGCTTTTGCGCCCCTTTGGGCAAGCAAAAAAATTACCAAAAATAAAACCGTTAAGCCAACGTTAATTTTTAGTCGTTTATGATACATCCGCACTACCGATAACAGTGCAACCTTAGGGCATCCGCCCCTTAGGTAACTCAGCCACACATAACATTAGGAAGGATATTATGAAAAAATTATTGTTTATTGGCGCCTTAAGCCTGTGCGCCCTGTTCTCCTTACCCGCACAAGCGGATAATGATGCGGCAAAAAAAGAATTGGCGACAAAAGTCGATCAGGTACAAGACAGACAGGAAGCTGTCCACGACAAGCTGAATGCGCTTAACGAACGCGCCGCTGAACAAGGCGGCAAGACGGAACAAATGAAAGAGCGTGCGCAACACTTGCGGGATGCGGCGGAAAACATGAAAGAAAGACATCATGATTTGGCAGAAAGACGCAAAGAAGCAATAAGCCAATAGTATCAAGCCGCACAGGGCGGGCGGCGCAGCACCGTTTGCCCAGTCCTGTGCATTGGCTCGGGCCTTGTCTGCCATAAAGCGACAACGGCGCAAGGCTCCCTACATTATTAAGAGGATATCGTCAAGGCCTGTTCTGGAGCATCGAAAGGCATTGGTAGATTAAATTAATCTTACCCCCCACAAGGTTGTTATGAAAAAAGTATTGCTGATGATCTCCTTAGGCTTGGGCGCCGTATCGGCGACCTCATTCTATATAGCCAACCGCACCAGCCAGCCGCCGCCGGCAGCCACCGCCGAACTTGCCGTACCCGCCCCCCTTAACCCAGAGCCAGCCCCACCCACTGACTTGCCGGAGCCGACACCACCAGCCACTATCCCACAACTACAGGCAAGCACACAACAACAGCCAGACCCGCCGCCCGCCACCGTGCCGCCATTACCGGAAGCATGGCAAAACCTGCCCGATACCAAACACGCCAGCGAAGAGCAAGCGTGGTTGGATGAACAGAAAAAATGGGAGGAAGAAGTGCGGCAAGCCGAGCTGCAAGCTAAGCAACAAGCCGAAGCCGCCCACAATGAACAATACCAAGCCGCCCAGGAACAATTAAGGCAAGCGAGCTTACAGCCGCCCTCTGACCGCCAACGGGAACATCAAGAACAGGCACGGTAAAAGCCCAAACCCAGCAAAAATCTAAAGGGCGAGCAAATCTGAGGAAGTCACGCATAAGTTAAGCCGCTCAAACTAAACGGAACTGTCTGGATTAGATTCAAGCGTTTGTTGGTGCCTTTCAAAATAATCTTTAAGCAAAAAGAAACGGTATAACAGCGACCCTGCGATAAAACCACCCAGATGCGCCCACCAAGCAACATCGACCGTGACATTGTCAAACACCAGTGAAGTGGTGGCATTGTGCAATTGCAGCAAAATCCACAGCCCTAAAAACGAAATGGCGGGAACATGGATAACAATGGGCAAGAAAAACAGCGGAATCCAAACAATCACCCGCTCCAGCGGATACAAAAAAAAGTAAGCCGCCAAAACGCCGGCAATCGCCCCTGAGGCCCCTACCACCGGAATGGTCAGGTTAGGGTCAAAAAACCATTGCAAAGCCGTGGCGAACAGGCCGCAGATCAGGTAAAACAACAAAAACCGCCACCGCCCCATGCGATCTTCGACATTATCGGCAAAAATCCATAAAAACCACATGTTCATCAACAAATGCGTCCAACTGGAATGCAGGAACAAATTGCTGACAAACGAAAAATAACCGTCAAAAGCCATGCCGTTATAACTGCCCCAACCATGCGTATAGCGCATCGGCACCATACCATACTGGTTAATCAGCAGATAACTTTCCGCTTCCGGCATAAAGTACATAGTGACAAATATCACCACACATACCGCTATAATGCCCCAAGTCACCCAGGGTTTTGAATAACACGGTGCGGTATCTCTAATCGGTATCATGGCCTGCCCTTCCATTATCTGTGTTGCCTTAAGCTTAACATTTTAACGGCAATTGGCAATCGGACATTTAAGCAGGGAGCTTGCCAGATAAAGCGTTTATAATGGCAGCCTTAAAACCCGCTCAAATTTTCCCCCTTTAGCAACCAGCCATTCATGCAGCCAAATACCACTGAAACACCACCCTCTTTTGCCCACTTGGCGCTCAGCGAAGCCTTACAGGCCGCCATTACCAAAATCGGCTTTAGCCAACCCACGCCGGTACAGCAACACGCCATACCGCCCGCCTTGACAGGCAAAGATCTATTGGTCAGCGCCGAAACCGGCAGCGGCAAAACCGCCGCGTTTTTATTGCCGACCTTCCAAAACCTCATCAATAAGCCTACCTCCCTATTTGGCACCCGCGCCCTGATTTTAACGCCCACCCGCGAACTGGCCAGCCAAATTTACCAGCAATGCCTACAGCTTGCCGAATTTACCGATTTAAAAATCGGCCTGATTACCG
>JAQTNZ010000145.1 GCA_028713595.1 Methylovulum sp.
CATACCTTGACCTTCCGGTTGATGGCAGGATGCGCAATTGCTTTCATAAACGGTTTTGCCTAAAGCGACCAATTCTTCTTTGGCCATATCATCGACAGCCTCGACTTTTTCAGGGGCCACGGCTTTGGCTTCCGACTTGGCAGCAGGCCCTGTTTTGTTTGGCAATAACTCTTGGACGGCTTTAGGTTGGATGTCATCACCAACGCTATTGCCCAAGGCATTACGCGTATAAGTGATGATTTGCGCCAATTCGTCCGCCTTCAACATTTTGCCAAAAGCCGGCATAGCGCCTTTACCGTTGATGATCAAGTTGGCCTGGGCCTTAATGTCACCTTTGACCACGGCACTGCCGGTCAAGGCAGGGAATGCACCAGGGACACCTTTGCCGTCCGGCAAATGGCAGGTCGAACAGTTTTTCGCATAAAGGCCAGCCCCTTTGGACACCAACCCGTCACGGCTTTGGTCAGCTAAGTCAGGGCCTTTTTGTGCGTCTTCTTTGGTCTTTTTAACCCAAGCATCGTAATCAGGCTGTTCCATAGCGATAACCACTATCGGCATAAAGCCATGATCCTTACCGCATAGCTCGGTACATTGGCCACGGTAAGTGCCGGGCTTGTCTACCGAAGTCCAGGCTTCATTAATAAAGCCAGGGATAGCATCTTTTTTCCAGCCCAAATCAGGCACCCACCAAGAATGGATCACATCGGCGGCGGTAAACAAGAAACGGATTTTTTTCTTGGTCGGGACCACCAATGGCTTATCGACGTTTAACAGATAATGCGGGACGGTGCGCGGGTCAATGCCTGAGTGCATTTGCCGAGCCTTGTTGCTGGCCTCGTCCAGGCTGCTGAAAAAATGCACGCCGCTGTCCAAATACTCATATTCCCATTTCCACTGCCAGCCCGTGACTTTGATGGACATGTCAGAACTTTGGACATCGTCCAATTCCATCAAGGTCTTAGTGGCGGGGATTGCCATACCCACCAGAATCAGGGTGGGGATAATCGTCCAGATGATTTCCACGGTGGTGTTTTCATGGAATTGTGCGGCCTTATGCCCTTTAGATTTACGGTGATGGTAAATCGAGTAAAACATAGTACCGAACACACCAACACCAATGAATACACAAATCCATAGAATTAGCATGTGCAGATCATAAACGTCATTACTGACTTTTGTGACCCCTTTCATTAAATTGAGCGTGTATTCCGCCTGTGCTGTCCCAAGGCTTAAAGCCATTAAAATCAGACCTGCGAATAGTTGCTTTGTATTTTTCACGGAGCAGCCCCTTCGATAGTAGTTATAATCTCTTGTGTGCGTCATTTACGGCTGTAACATTAAGCGGCGGCAGCGCCCGCTTTTGCCTTTACAACATAATAATCACAAATATACTGTGTAATTTTAACCCATGATGCTTATAGACACCAGTTGTCCTTAGCAGGAATTTTGCTTAAATTAAAAAAGGCTTGCGGATAGGTGCTATCCGCAAGCCTTTTAGCGCCAACCCGTTTTAATGGCGGGCAGGTCTAATCGGGATTGACATACCCCAGATACTGGGCTTTTTGATCAAACAGCAACACACTATTGCTGTATTTGGATTGCAATAGGAAATATAGCACTTCATGCAGGTCGCTAATATTATGCTTTTGCAGTATCGGTGACAATTGATTTTTTACATCGGGGTGTTTGGCGATGATGTCGTCAATGTTCAATTGAAACGGCTTTATGTCATTGAAATGGTCTTTGAGGGATCGATAAACCCAAGTTTGGTAATGCGGAGGGATGTTTTTTTGCTTTATCAAATCCAGCATTTTCTTTAAATCGCCAGATTTATAAGATTTTTCTGCGTAAATTAGCGGCGGTCTTTCATTGCTAAACGCCTTCAAATTATCCAAATCGTAATCTTGCTCACTGAGCACCTGGGCAGGCACGGTCAGAAAACCGTCTTCCCAAAACACTACCGCTACAGGCCGTTGGTTATGAAGCGTATAAATACCCCATAACAAGGCCATACACTGAAAAGTAGCGATAATACCTACATCTACGGATAATTCTCGGATGCTTTTTTGCGGGCTTGCCACAATCAGCGTCAGAAGCGGCCCTAACACCACATCAATGCTGGCAACAATTTTAATACCTTGCCATCCACCCGAGTTTTCAAAATAAGGTTCGGGAAACCAAAAATTTATCAATAAATAAAAGATCGCCAAAAAAAAACTCAGGCTAATACAAAAATGAAAACTTGCAATTTTAAGCCGATATACTTTTTTCATTACACTAGCGCTCTTTAAAGTAGTTGTACCTATACTTTTTAACATTCTGCAGAAGGGGTCTGCAATATAGCGACGTTTCCCCAACTTTATACCAAGACGCAGGGTATTTTCTCTACAAAAATAAATGCTAAAATTTTTTGCATACCGCTTTAACATAAAAAACCACCTATGCTTATGCAAAGGCGGTTTCTTATTTAAGAAGAAACAATAATAATTGAATCGGCTTATTACACAATCATATAAAGCTTATTTACACAAAGATTTTGCAATACATGATGAGTTAGCATCGACACTCCAAGAAACCTTAGTTGGATCTGTTGTAACATCAGGAGTTAAAATATAAGTGTATGATGAATTACCGCCTGGAGCAAAAACCGATTTTGAAGTGGCAGTTACTACACCACTAGAGGTTGACACGGAATCAGCGTATTTGTCAGCAGTTTGGCCGGACGCAACATCAATAATGCCGTTTGAGCCGCCGTTACATTTTGTAATATCCCCTACATCTTGATAGCAAACTTCTACGCCCAATTTAGCGGCGGAAGTCGACTGTACCACCTCAGTAAATTTTGCTTTTTCGGTATAAGTTTGGTAGGCCGGAATCGCAATCGCCGCCAGGATACCGATGATCGCCACAACGATCATTAATTCGATTAAGGTAAAACCTTGTTGCATTTTTTGCATTTGATTTTTCATAATGTATCGCCTTTTATTAAGTTGAAATGGGATGAGAAAACTCGAAATAACATAAAGCAGAATATATGCCATCCTATGTTCATTTGTCGTCCCTCCCCCCCACATCCTTGCCTTAAGCATGATTTAAAGCGAAAAAAACCGACAATTATTGCGCAACCCTTGTCTGTAAGGCTCCGTTAAATGCCCGTATTGGGCTATGGCAAGCCTTTAAATTGTCCGTGTAGGTCATATTGTGACAAAAAATGTCAGAACCTGGCCTGATCTGAACACTTGACATCAAATGACTTCCATCAGCAAAAACGGCCCGCCGTAAGTCAGGGCAAAATAGACAAAAGCCATACCGATACACTGGGCATAATGGAACGCAAACACCCGTTTGAAAATATAACTGATAACCGCCAGATACCAGACAACCAATAACGCGCCTAAATACAGCGGATAGTCTTGATATTGGGTGCCATGTGCAAAGGCATCAAAAATCTCCACGCCGATACCTAAAGTCATCATAAAGTTCTCACAGATGAACACCGCCGTCTGCAATTGGTAAAACACCGCCGATTTCTTAGTGGACAGTATTTGTGTGGACAACAACATTAACGCGACGATAGTGCGCATCGCCACTTCCAGCGTGGCTTCGGGAAAATCACCGATATTCGCCTCGACAATAATCCCCGACACCACATAAAACAGCACGTTCTTCCAAAAAAAAGCCCGCGCCGGATGCAGGTCAGTAGGGTTATTGACAAACCAGCACAGCTGCAAATAGTCTATTAACAATGTCATAGTTACAGTACATCAAAAAAGTACGTTAAAAAAAACGGCAAAAGGCACATACACCAAGCACTTAGAAACCTAACTCCCTAAAACAATGCACCACCATAATATGCAAAAGGATATAGGTAAAACGCCATATCCTTAATCGTAAAAAGCCCTTTAGGGGTAGGCTTAAAGGATAGAACTATCCATAAATCACATCAGGGTTGTTTTTTACCGATGTGGCTATCGGCCACCAGCCATTGGTTAAATTTCAGCAATTCGTCACCAATCAGCCGGCCGGTTTGGTAATACAAAGAGCTACGCGCCATAAAATAACGGTAACGGGCTTCACGCTGGGCTTTGCGGGCCTCGGATAATTGTTTTTCGGTATTCAGCAAATCGACAATGGTCACCACCCCCAGCTCATAACCTTTTTTCATGGCATCACGGGATTGCTCGCTGGCCCGCAGTTGCCGGTCGGTGGCCTCGCTACGTTTAGGCGAAGTCACCATATCCAAATAGGCCGCACGGGTGACTTGCTCAAATTCACGCAGCTTTTTCTCAAGGTCGGCTTCGGCCAGCCTTTTGCGCGCTTGCGCCTCCCTGACTTTGGCGCTGGTGATGCCGCCTTCATAAATGGGCACCACCGCCTGGACAGAGGCGGAGGTGATGTCATAAGGGGCCGTGGTCAAATTATTATAAACCGTGTCGCTATAAGTGCCGCTCAGTTGCACTTCGATGCGCGGCAAATGCCCCGCCTGATAGGCATTGATGCTTTGCCGGGCGGATTCGACGGCATGTTTAAGCGCCTGCAATTCAGGATTGATTTGCCCTGCCTGCCGCACCCACGTGTCAATACTGCCTTCCGGCGGCAACTGCACCGCGTTCAGGCGTGCCGGCTGGATAGGCCCCACCGCATCGCCCGTCAATTCGCGCAATTTCTCCAAAGCGATTTGGGCATCGTTGTCGCTGTCAATCAGCTCGGTGCGCAAGGTTTCGGTACGCGCTTGCAGTTCATACTTATCGGTGATCATCGCCAATTGCCGCTGGCTCATCGCCTCGACACGCGCCAACTGTTTTTCGGTGGAGGCCAACTCGGCGGCAATGATCTCGCTTTTGTCTTTGGCTTTTAAGGCATTGACATAGCGCTCCAGCAAATCGGCAATCAATTTTTGATGTGCGGACAACAAGTTTTCTTCGTATTGCGAGGTTTTGGCCTGCTGGCTTTTCATCAGCAAATAGGCCTGCAAATCAAATATCGGCTGTTGCAGGGTGACACTGGCACGGGTGCCGGGGTAATCTTTGTTAGTTTCACGCTGAAGCCCGAAACGTTGTTGGTGGAATTGGTTTAGCGAGTAGTTGCCGACCACGCTCACTTCCGGCAGCAACTTGCCAAAGGCTTGGTCTTCCTGGGCTTTGAGCACATCCAAAGTATATTCGCTGCTGCTCAGTTCAGGCGATGCCACTACCGCCCGCTCATACAGCGACAACAAATCCTCCGCCGCCACCGATGGGGCCAAAGCCGCCAATAACGGTAAAACTATCCGATAACGCATCAACTAATCCTCAATTAACGAACGGGCGAACACATTGCTCAACGGCTGCATCAGGTATTCAAAAAAAGTGCGGTCGCCGGTATTGATCAACACTTCGGCGGGCATCCCCGGCAACAACACCAAGCCGCGCCGGCTCAGTTCGGCAAGCCCGTCAGGATCGACTTCGACCCGCGCCAGATAATAACTGACCTCCTGCTTTTCATCACTCAACCTGTCCGCAGACAGCGCCACCAAATGCCCCGCCACCTTAGGCGTTTTTGAACTTTTAAAGGCACTAAAACGGATTTCGGTGTCTTGGCCGATATGGACGCGGTCAATATCTATCGGCGACACTTGCGCTTCGATCACCAATTTTTCCTGTTGCGGCACAATGTCCAACAAATGCCCACCGGGCGGGATAACCGCCCCTAGGGTGTGTATGGTCAAACCCAACACCATGCCCGCTTCGGGGGCTTTGATGACGGTACGGGCAACAGTATCATTTAACCATTGCATTTTCTCGCGCAATTCCGACAATTCCGTTTGCACCTTACTCAGCTCATCAATGACATCACGCTGGAATTCCTTTTCGATTTGCAAAATCTTCAAGGCAATTTCACTGATTTGCGTTTGTGCCGTGGCGATATTGGCAGTAAAGTCGCCCTCATCGCCTTTCGCCTCAGCCAAGCGCCGCTCCAGCTCGGTGACTTTTTGCTTTTCCATGTAGCCTTCTTTAAGCATGGCGCGAAAGTCAACCAAATCCTTATCCAATGAATCCACCAAGCTGTTGCGGCTAGTTTTCTGCGCCTTAATGCCCTCTATCTTCGCCAATAATTGCCGATGCTGTTCTTGCAAGATGGAAATCTCACCATTGCGCGAGTGTTTGCGCACCGCAAAGGCTTGGTCTTGGACGCGCATCGCTTCCTGTGCACGCGGGTCATTGCTTTCCTGTTTCAGCAAAGTCGCATAACTGACGGTTGCCTTACCGTCACGTTCGGCGGTCAAACGGGCTTCGCGCGCCAGCGCCGAAAACAATTGGCCGCGCATGGTTTCCAATTGCGCCCGTGAAGGTGTGCCTTCTAGCTCAATCAACACCTGGCCTTTAGTGACCGTATCGCCATCCCGGACATTCAAGGCTTTGACCATGCCGCCTTCCAAATGCTGCACGGTTTTCCGGTAGCCCTCAACCGCCACGGTACCAGGGGCCAAAGCGGCGCTGCCTAAGGGCGCGAACACCGACCAAACCCCGAAAAAGCCAAAAATAAGGATGATGATAAGATAGCCAAAGCGGCGGACTGGGCCGTCATCGGCGTAACGGTTAATGTCCACAGCCTTTTGCTGGATAGGGGGGGTAAGCATAGCTTGTTTATCGGGAGAGGTCATGAAGGGGTTCCTGGGGTTGCCGGTTGTAGTTGCCGTTGGTTAAGTTTTGCCAACACTTCATCACGCGGGCCGTCCAGTGCCACAGCACCCTCATTTAACAGCATAATACGGTCAACCAAACTTAAAATACCGACCCGGTGGGTAATAACGATAAT
>JAQTNZ010000146.1 GCA_028713595.1 Methylovulum sp.
CGATAGTGATGATATGGCCTGAGGAATTAGTGTTGCGATGGTCGATCAAGGCCGCCAGTGACGTGGATTTACCCGACCCCGTACCGCCGACAAACAAAATCAGCCCACGCTTTTCCATAATGACATTTTTAAGGACTTGCGGTAAGCCCAGCTTGTCGGCGTTGGGGATTTCCACCTTAATGTTACGGATAACCAGCGCGAAATTATTGCGTTGCCGGAAAATATTGACCCGAAACCGCCCGATACCCGGCTCGGAAATCGCCAAGTTCATTTCCGGTATGGTTTCAAAGGCTTTTTGCTGGTCGGCATCCATCAGGCCAAAGGCGATTTCGCGCAGTTTGTCATTGGTCAATTTGATATTTTCCAAGGGCTTAAGCTGGCCTTGAAACTTGGCGGCGGGCGGTGCGTCTACCGTCAGATAAAGGTCGGAACCGTCATGGCGGACAAGAATGGTCAAATAATCTTTAAATTCCATAAAAAAGCTCGTTTAGGTGTAAGAGGGGTTAAGTGTCCGGTTTGGCGTGGCAAACTGTTATGATGGCAAAATAGTAACCATATCCGCGTATAATGCCCACTATTTACCCATAACGGCAAGCCGTTATCAACCGACCATTACCCGATCAATAAATTATTACCCGTATGACTCAGCAAAGAAAAGCCGTGGCGCTCATTTCCGGGGGCTTAGACTCCATGCTTGCCGCCAAAACCGTCATGGAGCAAGGCATCCATGTCGAAGGCATCAATTTTTTCACCGGCTTTTGTGTCGAAGGCCATACCCATGCCATCCGCGACAAGGATAGGGCCAAGCCCAAACGCAACAATGCCTTATGGGTCGCCGAGCAGCTCGGTATCAAGCTGCATATTGTCGATGTCATCGAAGAGTACAAAAAGGTGCTGATTAATCCCAAGCACGGTTATGGGGCGCATCTTAACCCGTGTTTGGACTGCAAAATATTCATGGTCAACCGTGCCAAGCAATGGCTGGCGGAAAACCAGTTCGATTTTATCATCACCGGCGAAGTGATAGGCCAGCGGCCCATGTCGCAACGCAAAAACACCATGCCCATCATCGCCAAACAATCTGGGGCCGATGATTTACTATTGCGCCCCTTGTGCGCGAAAAACCTGCCGGAAACCCTGCCCGAACGCGAAGGCTGGATAGACCGCGATAAGCTACACGACATTACCGGACGCTCGCGCAAGCCGCAAATGGCGATGGCGGCACAGTTCGGCATTGACGATTATTCGCAACCAGCGGGTGGCTGTTGCTTTTTGGTCGATAAGAACTATACCGCAAAACTGGTCGATTTATGGCAAGCCCAAGGCAGCAAAGACTATGAACTCGATGATGTCATGCTGTTAAAGGTTGGCCGCCATATCCGCCCCGCCGCCCATTTTAAACTGATTGTCGCCCGCGAAGAAGGGGAAGGGCGGTTTTTGCAAGGTTATAAGAAAGAGTATACCAGCTTGCTGGCGACCAGCCATAACGGCCCTTTGGTGCTGTTGGACGGTGAAGCTTCGGCGGAAGATTTGTTCCTCGCGGCGCAAATCACCGCCCGTTTTGGTCAAGGGCGCGAGGCCGAACACGTTGATGTCGCCATTACCGACAAGGACGGTTTGGAGCGCGTGGTGACGGTTACGCCCATCCCTAAAGCGCAGTTTCCTAAGGAATGGTATATTTAGCCGCTTTGGGTTTTATGGCGTGGTTGCAGCCCCCATTATTTTTTGTGCAAGATCAGCGGCAAGAGCTGCGATAATAGGCAATTAGCCTTATCCCCACTGCCATTAAATTAAGATATTTATTTTAATAATCAATATATTGTATGGATAGAATATGATGGATAATTTTATCTAGTTGATAATAAATATAAAAATGCTTAACTTAATGGTAGTGGGCCGCACCTTGCGTAACCTTTTACCAGCCACCCCCACACCATGACCCAACACACCCTTAACACCCGCCGTTTGCTCTGCCCTCTGCCCGTCATCCGCACCCAAGATAAAGTTAAAAGCTTGCAGCCTGGCGATGTGTTGGAGGTGGTGGGGACTGACCCTGGCATTATGCAGGATATTCCCGCTTGGTGCCGCATTAACGGCCATAAGGTGCTGGACAGCCATTCGGCTGACCATGAGTATGTCATTGTTTTGGAGGTGGGCGCGTAATGGCGGATATGTCCAGTGCGGCGGCGGACAGGCTAAAACGGCGCGCCAGTTGGGTCGGTGCGGCGGTCAATGTGCTACAGACGGCGATTAAGCTGGCTTTTGGTATTTTAGGGCAGTCGGCGGCGTTGATTGCCGATGGCATCCATTCCTTATCGGATTTGCTCAGTGATTTGCTGGTGATCGTGGCGGTCAGGTTAGGCAGCCGTGCCGCCGACCGCGACCATCCTTACGGGCATCGGCGTTTTGAGACGATAGCCACGGTGATTTTAGGTCTTAGTTTGATCGGTATTGGTGCGGCGATTATTTGGCATATTTTGGAGCGGGTGCATCACCCCGAAACCTTGCCGACTCCCGACCCGAATACGCTGGGCATTGCTGCGGTATCGATTTTGCTTAATGAATGGCTTTATCATTATACTAAGCGTATCGCCAAAACCACGCGCTCGAAACTGCTGTTGGCGAATGCCTGGCATCAGCGCAGTGACGCGCTGTCATCGTTGGTGGTGTTATGCGGGATTATTGGCGTATTGCAGGGCTATGCGTTTGCCGATGCCCTGGCGGCGGCGGTGGTGGCGCTGATGGTGGCGAAAATTGGCCTCAATTTGGTGTTTGACAGCATTAAGGAGCTGGTTGACACCTCGTTGCCACCGGCCTTGGTCGCGCAAATCCATCAGGTGATTTTGGGCGTGGAAGGGGTGCGCGGCATCCATTTGCTGCGTACCCGTAGGATGGGCGAAGACGGTTATATTGATGCCCATATTGTCGTGGACCCGCGTATCACCGTGTCTGAAGGGCATTGTATTGGCGATGCGGTCAAGGATGTGGTCATCAGCCGTTTTGACGATGTCTCGGACGTGCTGGTGCATGTGGACGCGGAAGATGACCAATATTTCACCAGCCACGGGCCGGCCTTGTCGAGGGCGGCGGTACAAGAGCTGCTTGAGCGTTATCTGGACGGGCTAGGCTTGGCAGGGGCGGCGTTTCGGATGCATTATCTGGACGGGCGGGTTGAAGTGGAACTGATCTTGCCGTTGGCGGTCGCCAAACAGGAAGGTGCGTTGGCGTTGTTGGAAAAGCAATGCCGATTGTTACCCGCCGAAGTGCCGCAATTGGATAATGTGGTGGTGTTTTTTAAGCTTTAACAAGTATTTTCTACCGATTAAAAAATAAATAATGATGAGTCGCTATCGCGACATTTTTTAATCGGGTTCTCGCACCCGAAGGCGAGATACTTTCTTTTGCTCCGCCAAAAGAAAGTATCCAAAGAAAAGGCGGCCCGATTGCCGCTTCATCCTGTGCTTCTCGGTTTTGTCGTGGGTCGGCAGAGCGGGCTTCCTGCCCGCCTGCCGCCGCGCGGCATCCTTGCCGCGCCCCTTCGGGCTGATCCCGACAAAACCTGCGATGCTCGGCGCGGCAAACGGGAGTAAAACGGCGTTACTGCGTAACGTCAAACTGTAATTTTAGGGATGCACAGTTCCCTGGCAAATAAACAAGAGGATTATTTATGGCAGTAGGACAGCAAGGTCAATGTGACTTTCCAGCAATGCCGGCGGTGGCCGGTATCCGTTTAGGTACGGCGTGTGCCGGTATCAAGCAACAATTAAGGGATGATTTGTTGTTGATTGCGATGCCGGAACAGGCCAGTTGTGCGGCGGTGTTTACGCAAAACGCCTTTTGTGCCGCACCGGTGCAAATTGCCAAGGCGCATTTGCCGCAACGGCCTCGTTGGTTGTTGGTCAATTCGGGCAATGCCAATGCCGGTACTGGCGTAGAAGGGTTGCAGGATACGTTAAGTGTCTGTGCCAGTTTGAGCGAAATTTTAGGTTGTGACCCTAGGCAGATTTTGCCGTTTTCTACAGGGGTTATCGGGCAACGTTTACCGGTGGATAAAATAGCGGTGGTGCTGCCGATTGCCACGCAAGACTTGGCACAAGACCACTGGGAACCAGCGGCGCGGGCGATTATGACCACCGACACCTTCCCTAAAGGGGTCAGCAAGGTGTTGGAATTGGACGGTGGCACCATCACCATCAACGGTATCGCCAAGGGTGCGGGGATGATCCATCCCAATATGGCGACCCTGTTAGGGTTTATGGCGACCGATGCCAAGATTAGCCAGCCGTTGTTGCAAGCCTGTTTGGCGGCGGCGGTCGAGCAGTCCTTTAACCGGATTACCGTGGACGGTGACACCTCGACCAATGACGCTTGTGTGCTGATGGCGAGCGGTTGCTCCAAGGTGCCGGAAATTATGGCCGATTCCGGGCATTACCGCGTGTTTGCCGAAGCCGTGCTGGATGTGGCTAAACAGTTGGCGGAGCTGATCGTCCGTGACGGCGAGGGTGCGACCAAGCTGATGCGGATTGTGGTCGCCGAGGCGGCCACGGTTGACGAAGCGGTGCAGGTTGCCAAAACCATCGCCCATTCGCCGTTGGTGAAAACCGCGTTTTTTGCCAGTGACCCTAATTGGGGCAGGATTTTGGCGGCGGTCGGTCGGGCGGGCGTTGACCGTCTGGTGTTGGAGGCGGTGCAGATTTATCTCAATGAGGTGTGCATCGTCAGCGGTGGCGGCTGTGCGCCCGATTATACCGAGGAAGCCGGGCAGGCGGTGATGGATCAGGACGAAATCACTATCACCGTCAAGCTAGGGCGGGGCCTAGTTAGTCAAGAAGTGTTGACCTGCGATTTTTCTTACGATTATGTCAAGATCAATGCCGAATACCGGACGTGATGCCTAGGGAACACCTGCAAGTGGCGGTGGGGGTGGTCAAAAACGCCGCCGGACAGATTTTGTTGACCCGGCGTGACCGGCTGGCCCCTCAGGGCGGTTTGTGGGAGTTTCCTGGCGGTAAGCTGGAAGCGGGCGAAAGCGCCGAGGCTGCGTTGCGGCGCGAGCTTAACGAGGAAGTGGGCATTGTCGTGCAGTCGGCCACGCCGTTAATCACCATCAACCACCAATACCCGGAACGGGCGGTGTGCTTGCAGGTGTTTGAGGTCAGCGATTTTGCGGGACAGGCGTATGCTAGGGAAGGCCAGCCCCTACAGTGGGTGGAAGCTGCCGATTTGTCCGCCTATCAGTTTCCGGCGGCCAACCGCCCCATTATCGCCGCAGCCCAATTGCCGCCCCATTATGCGATTTTGGAAACCGATGACGCAGCGCAGGTGCCCCAGGTGTTGCAAACGCTTATCGCCAAGGGGGCAAAATTGGTGCAAGTGCGCCTGAAGCAACTGCCCCAAACGGTGGTGAAGGATTTTCTGGATGAGGTGCATTTAAGCGGACTCGCGCAGGACGTGTGTTTGTTGGTCAATTCGTCATTGGCTTTGGTAGGGCATCCGGCCATTCAAGGCCTCCATCTGACCAGCCCTGATTTGCTGGCCTTAACACAACGCCCTAAACAGATACGCTGGGTGGCGGCTTCTTGCCACACGCTTGAAGAATTGCACCACGCCCAAGCCATCGGTGTCGATTTTGCCGTGCTGGCTCCGGTGTTGCCGACTTTGACCCACCCCAACGCGCCAGCATTGGGGTGGGAGGTGTTCGCCGATTGGGTGGCGCAGGTCAATCTGCCCGTCTACGCGCTGGGCGGGATGAGCTTGGACTTATGCCAACAGGCCCGTCTGGCGGGAGGGCAGGGGATTGCCGCCATCAGGGCGTTTTTGGGTTAGCGGTGTTTCACGGTTCGATTGCAACGTTGCCCTTAAGCCTTCCGGCAGCGTATGAGGCTTTAAGTTTAAACACAAGCTCAATAATCCCAATCATTTGCCAGTGCATTCCAATCGATGCCCCGAATAGTCTCTTCAATTGTCGGGTCGATAGGTAGCGCAAATTCATTTTGGAACCAAACAATGCTTAGGCTCGAGCAATGATTTTCAGGATTCTTCGCAGGCTGTTGCGACTGGAATGTAGCAAGACAAACAATGCTCGGAATTTTAGCAGGCTCATTTTCCCCATCCTCCCTGAGCCTATACCTATATCCCTTGGGTAATGAAATTGGGCTTTCTAAAGGCTGAATTAAGAAAGGCGTTTCATTTCTTAACCATAGCTTGTCCTTTGCTTGCTCTTGAGCCTCATTAACGAGCCTTCTATTCATTCCCTTATTGGGCGTGCCTTCTATCAACCCTCGATAAGTGTAATATTGGAACAAGACTTCCAGATGGATGTGTCGACCGCAATTCAATTTATAGTAACACTGCATTCTAACTCCTTGATGATGACGGCTCATGTTAAACGTGACGGTAAGTTAGCGCCCTGTGTAACTGATGCCGCTAAGAAGTTATTTTATCACTAGGGTTTTATAAACGTAATGATTTTTTGTAGTGCGTAAAGTCAGTCCTTAAGACTGCCAAAACGGCGCTTCGCCTGTGTCTTCTTCATCAATGAGCGGCTCGCCTGGGATGCGCTTTTCTTCCATCGCCCATTCGCCTAGGTCGATCAGCTTGCAGCGTTCCGAGCAAAAGGGCCGGAAGCGTTGTTCAGGCAACCACGCCACGGGCGTTTTGCAGGTGGGGCAGGCGACGGTCAGGGGTTGGCTGGAGGCGGACATCAGAGTAGGCAGCAGGTCAGTTGAAAAGGGATGTCGTCAGGGCTTTGGGTCGGG
>JAQTNZ010000147.1 GCA_028713595.1 Methylovulum sp.
GTCAGGGATTACCCGATGGAAAATAGTGCCGTTGTAGAAGCCTTCCTTAACGTAGCTTAAAAAATTGGCTGATGAAATAGGGGCTTTTTCTGGGTTAAGCTGAATGGTGATGTCACCTAAAGACGTTGTCAGTTTAACTTTTGATGGTGAGTCGGACATTGTTTTTTCCTGTGCAAAAGAGAGTGTGGTTGTGAGTGAAAACAGTAGGGCAAGCATCAGTGGACGCATTTTTTTTCCTCAAAATTAATGGAAACGGGCAATTCTATGTGTTTTTATCTTGAAAGAGAAGTACGCGCTTGGTAAATTGTACAGATTTGTTGTTAAACTTTGGCTAAACAACCTCCATCCCATGACGCTATGTTAAAAATCTATAATACCCTGACCCGCAAAAAAGAACCGTTCCAGCCGCGTGTGGCGGGCAAAGTCGGCATGTATGTCTGCGGCATGACGGTCTATGATTATTGCCATATCGGCCACGCCCGCGTTATGGTGGTGTTTGACACGGTCGCCCGTTTCTTGCGCCATAGCGGTTACGCGCTGACTTATGTGCGCAACATCACCGACATTGATGACAAAATTATCCAACGCGCCGCCCAAAATGGCGAGGCTTTCGAGCAATTGACCGAACGCTTCATTGATGCGATGCACGAGGATGAGCGGGCCTTGTCGGTGTTGCCGCCGGATATTGAGCCTAAAGCCACCCAATCTATCCCTGACATTATCGCCATGATCGAAACTTTAATCGGCAATGGCTTGGCATACATTGGCGGTAACGGCGATGTATTTTATTCAGTCAACAAGTTTGCCAATTACGGGCAACTGTCCGGCAAAAACCTGGATGATTTACAGGCGGGCGAGCGGGTGGACATTGACCTTGCCAAGCAAAATCCCTTGGATTTTGTGCTGTGGAAAATGGCGAAAGCGGGTGAGCCTGCTTGGCCGTCGCCGTGGGGCTTAGGCCGTCCGGGTTGGCATATTGAGTGTTCGGCCATGTCCACCTGCTGTTTGGGCAACCATTTCGACATCCACGGCGGCGGTATGGACTTGCAGTTCCCGCACCATGAGAATGAAATCGCCCAATCCGAAGGGGCGACCGGTGAAACATTCGTCAATGTTTGGATGCACAATGGCTTCGTGCGGGTCAATGAAGAAAAAATGTCCAAATCACTGGGCAATTTCTTTACCGTGCGCGAAGTCTTGAAAGCCTATAAGCCGGAAATCATCCGTTTTTTCATCTTATTGAGCCATTACCGTAGCCCGCTGAACTATTCCGATGAGCAATTGGACGAGGCGGGGGTCGCCCTGACACGGTTGTACACCGCTTTGCGCGGCTTAGCGGCCAGTGCGGCGACAATCAATAGCGAGTATGTCAGCCGTTTTGAACAGGCGATGGACGATGATTTTAACACCCCCGTCGCCTTGTCGGTGCTGTTTGAGCTGGCGCGGGAGCTGAATATCGCCAAACAAGCCGCTGACACCGCCAAAGCCGCCGAATTGGCGGCCACCCTGCGGTTTTTGGGGGGCTTGCTCGGTATCTTACAAAACGATGCCGACAGCTTTTTACAAGGCGATGCCGATGAAGCTATCGGGCAACAAATCCAAGCGCGTATCGAAGCAAAAAAAGCCAAGAACTGGGCGCTGGCCGATAAAATCCGTGATGAACTCAAAGCCCAGGGCATTATCCTAGAAGACGTGCCGAACGGGACGACCACTTGGCGGCGTGAAGCTTAAAGCTACACGCCTGCCTAATTACAGTCATTTTTGTGCAACTTAGCCAACCTATTCCCATGACCGACATAAAAGATAAATCAATCCAACTGTTTCTTGATGAGCTGTCCAGCAAATCGCCAACTCCGGGCGGTGGCAGTGTCGCCGCCCTGATGGGCGCACAAGCGGCGGCCTTAATCAGCATGGTCTGCAATTTGACCATCGGCAAGCCGCAATACGCCGAAGTGGAACCGCTGATGCAGGCATTGCTGGGCAAAGCCGAAGCCCTACGCGCCGAACTGACCGCCATGATTAAGGCCGATGTTGACGTGTTTGACCGCCTAATGACGAGCTACAGCCAACCTAAAGACACCGATGCCGAAAAAGATGCGCGTAGTGTCGCCATACAGGCGATATTGAAAGAAGCCACCGAAGTGCCATTGGCTTGCGCCCGCACCTGTCATGAGGTGATAATCTTAAGCGAAACCGCCGCCACCCACGGCAACCTCGGCGTTATCAGCGATGCGGGCGTGGCGACAATGGCCGCCTACAGCGGCTTAAAAAGCGCGGCCTTAAACGTTTACATCAATACCGGCTGCCTGAAAGACGATGTTTATGCGGCGGCTAAAGTCGCCGAATTGGAAGCGATTTTAGCTGGCGCGGATGCGCGGGTTGAAGCGGTGTTCCAATTGGTTAAAGGCAAGCTGTAAGGCAAGGCCGATGCGCTCATCTGCCTTACGGCTATGCTTAAGTGCCTCTAAAAGCGGCGACGTGGCAGAAAAAAACAGCTCGCTAATAAAATAATTTAAAAAAAGCTTGACGGTCTCATAAAATGAGACTATCATAGTCAGCTCTTCAAGTGTGGTTATAAAAAGCTTTGCAAGCCATTAAAGAAGGTCGTCGGGGTGTAGCGCAGTCTGGTAGCGCGTCTGCTTTGGGAGCAGAATGTCGGGGGTTCGAGTCCCTCCACCCCGACCATTTTTGCGCTTGTAGCTCAACCGGATAGAGCACCAGCCTTCTAAGCTGGGGGTCGCAGGTTCGAGTCCTGCCAAGCGCGCCATTTGTTGTTTCTCCATAGTCACCCACATTTATGGTGAGCGTAGCTCAGTTGGTAGAGTGCAGGATTGTGATTCCTGTTGTCGCGGGTTCGAGCCCCGTCGTTCACCCCAATATATTCAATACCTTATCGTTACACAATACCTTATCGTTACACAATCCCTCATAGTATCTCACTGGTAGCAACTGATTGCTTCTGGTCGGTTTTACGAACCCAATTTTCACGTCATAAATTGCCAGCATTTCTGGGCTTCTGTGTCACCGTTGTTTTCAGCTTATCCCCACCCTTTAGTATTTGCTAATACGCTTTTTTTCAGGGCATAGAGCGTAAATCTTCAAACTCTATCCTATCTGCTTTTTTGCCCGTTCATGCGCCTAGTTTTCGTTTCGTAGCTATTACGGGCTTGTCTTTGAACGTCAATTGGCAACGCATAAAAATAGTGCCAAAATTTGGTGGAAGAAAAATGCTTCAAAGCTCAATGCTCTGGCCGTTATGATATTCAGCAAGCGCTTCTGCCGCCAAATTATCCAGTTTTCCTGCATGGGCATCTTGCTCAATCTGTTTATCCCAAAGGGACTCGTCAAATTGGGCAAACCAATCGCGCAACCTAATTAAATCAGGTTCGGGCAATTGTTGAATCGCTTCTTCAATAGCTTGAACAGACAGCATAAATACTCCAAAATGGGTCATTTAACCATTCACATGACCGTATTAGTCTGGTGGTTACGGGTTTAAACACAAGCCCCGTTTTTGGGGAATATACCCAAAAATTCTTGTGCCAACAACTTTTGTCTAAAAATAATCCTCACAACTGCCACCTAATCCAGAATCCTTAATTTCCCCCAGAGGTTTTTTTACTTCCCTTTGTCGGCACTCAACAACTTATCCAACAATCCCCGTGCCTTATTCTGGATGATCCGCGTGTTCTCAGGCCCCATGCGTAGCATTTGCTTGTGTACCGGATTCATGGCTTCCAGTTGCGGGTCGGCAAATTGGTAGTGTAGCAAGTGTTTTATGACGGGTATCGGGCCTTCGATAATCGGGGCGGCGAGGATTTCGGTGGCGGCTTTGCTGAACAGAGTTTCTAGGGTGTAGTCGTCAGGGTAGCTAAATTCGCTGAACACTTGTTGGAACAGGGGCTTGAATATCTGGTACACGCCCAATATGGCATTGGCATCCAGATGGTCAATGGCTAAGGCTAGGGCGTTATAGCGTTGTTGGCTTTCTGGGGCGATAAAAAGGCCGTCATGTTCTGTTTTAACGGTGAACGCTTGGGATAGTTTGAGAAATTCTAGGTGTTTGCTGATGCGTTGGCCTTGAGCCAGATCGTTGGTTAGCACCACAAATTTTCTGATGAGGCCGTCACTGGCCAACCAAGGCGCGAGTTCGGGCGCGGCGGTGGCGGTGGCTTTGCGAAATTCGTTATCGCTGCTGTCCAGTTCGGGCAAGATAATGGGGGCGGGAGGCGTTACCAGTGGCTCTAAGCTGTCTGGCGCGGTCTCAGGCGGCTTGATTTCGGTGGTGGTTAGTGTGGGTTCGGGGCTGGTTAGCTTGGGCAGTGGTGGGAGTAGGGCGGTTTCGGGTGTCAGCAGGGCGGTGGGGTTGAAAGGTTCCAGCAAGTGGTCGATGAAAGGTCTGGCAAAATAACCCGCCCCTGCCGTGCTGACCATTAAGATGACGGCTGCCCAAAAGGGTATGCCGTTGCCGTTTTTAGATTTTAACCGGGAATACCGCCCGGAATCCCGATCATATCGTCCCATAGCTAACCTCAGATAATTTAGCGCGCCAATTTAATGGCGGTCTTTTCCAAAATGATTTTGTGGTCTTTGTATAACGCACCAATAGCTTGCTTAAATACTTTTTTGCTTACGCCAAACGCGGCATAAATAGCTTCCGGTGGACTTTTATCACTGAGCTGAAGTTCACCGCCGTTAGCCTGTAATTTGGCCAAAATGGTGTCGGTCAGCGAGCCGACTAGTTTATAACCGGGTGGGTACAGGGTTAGGTCTATTTTTAAGTCTTCGCGGATTTGTTTGATGTAGCCTTCCAGTTGTTGGCCGATTTGGACGGTCTGGAACAGCTCGTTATGGTAAAGCATACCCCAGTGGCTGTTATTGATGATGGCTTTAACGCCTAAATCGGTGCTTTCGGCAATAATTAAATGGACTTTTTCGCCGACTTTGAAATAAACCGAGGTTTCGCTAAGGAAGCGGTTGATTTTGGTGGTCGCCAAGACGCGGCTTTTGTCATCGAGAAACAGTTTGACCAAATACGATTTTCCGACTTCCATGTCCAGATGTTGTTCGCTGAACGGAACCAGCAAATCTTTCGCCAACCCCCAATCTAAAAACGCCCCGACATAATTGACCGAAACGACGGGCAAAAAGGCAATATCATCGGCTTGTGCCGCTGGTATGCGCGTGGTGGCGGCCAGATGCCCTTCGGTATCGACATAGACAAATACATCTAAGGGTTCATCGGCTTGATGGTTGGCGGGTAGCCGGTCAATAAGCAATACTTTGTTGGAGGTTTCGCTGCCTAGATAAATGTCGGCGCCTTGTTGTTTGACAATTTTCAGGCTGTTGATTTTGCCGATCTGGAGCATAGGGGGATTCTCGGAAAAGGTGGGGATAATGGCTATTATAGCGCAGGTGCAGGGGCGGCGCGTATGAATGTCCGGGGCGGTGCTAGGCAATGGCTTTGAAGATATAGGCCTATACAAAACCCATTTTCTAACTGTAAAGACGTTGCATGGCAACGTCTTAGAGGCGATGATTTGTCTTATCGCTAGGTGACAGACGTTGCGGTGCAACGTCTCTACAGGACAGTGGATGGTCTAAAAAACCGATGACTTTTTAGCGATCATGTTCCATGCCGCCAACCAGGTTTGTGACCGGTACGCCTCGGCGTTTTTGTCCAGTTCACCTGCCAAAACCATCATCAGGGTGTTGTTGATGATGCCGAAAAAATAGGTGTTGGCCAACGCCGGATCAATGTTGCGGATTTCGCTGTTGCGGATGCCGGATTGGATGATTTTGAGGATTTTAGTGAACGCGGAGGTTTGCAGGATGGGCTTTTGGTCGGGCAGAAATTCGTGGATAGGCATGACCAGCAGGAATTTCATGATGCAGGGGGCATCGTCGGTCAACTTAAAAAATAGGTCAACCACGCCGCGTAATTGCTCCGATGATTTCTGGGTGCGCCGCCGGATGTCGTCAATGGACACGTTCAGGCTGTCGAGGATGTTTTCATAAAGCTTGGTGGCGATGCTTTGTTTGCTGCCAAAGTGCTGGTAAATGGCGCTGACGGTCTTTATGCCCGCCGCTTCGGCAATGTCGGTTAATGAGGTGTTGAAATAACCTTTCTCTGCAAACAGTTTGAGTGCCGCGACCAGTATTTCATTTTGTTGTTCAGATTTGCTCTGAGTAGTGTTGAGTTCCTGTTCCATTTTCTTCTTTCACAGCCAGTTCAATAGGCTGTATCTTATAATGTGAGTGAAACCAAAGCGTTATCGGCGGTGGTTTGGAATGTTTTAGGCTTTGGCGATGGCGACCAGGGCGGCTTTTAAGTAATTGACCATCGACCACAGTGTCAGTAAGGCGGCGATATATAATAAGCCATAACCGATGCTGTTGATCGGGATGCCCAGCAAGTCTTCGCGATAGAGCAACAAGCCGATGGAAACCATCTGGACGGCAGTTTTCCATTTTGCCAATTGGGAGACGTTGACGGTGGCCCGTTGGCCGATTTCCGCCATCCATTCACGCAAGGAGGCAATGGTGATTTCCCGGCCAATAATCACGGCGGCAGGGATCGCCAGATAAGGCGAGGCCTGTTGTTGCACCAGCAATACCAGCACCATGGCGACCATCAGCTTATCGGCGACCGGATCTAAAAAAGCCCCAAATGGGGTTTCCATATTCATTTTGCGTGCCAAATAGCCATCCAGCCAGTCGGTAATCCCCGCGATAATAAAAATCA
>JAQTNZ010000148.1 GCA_028713595.1 Methylovulum sp.
TCATGCAAGAACAAATCGTCCATGGCATTGGTGTCATTGGCAACCAAATTGGCAGCGGATGAATTGAAGCTTACCAACCGCCCGTCCGCACTGATGGATGGAAAACTCCAAGGGACTGTATTGCCCGGGGAATCGCCATTGCCCTCAATACCCGCCGAATCTACGCTAACGCGCGTGGTCGCGCCGCTGAGGCGGTCATGGACAAACATATCCCGCTTATCGTTAGTGTCGTCCCCGACAAGGTTCGATGATGCTGAATTGAACACCACAAACCGCCCATCGGCACTCAGGTTGCCAATAAAGCTGCCGTCAGCATTATGGTCAGCGCCATTATTGTTGCCCTGTTCGCCGTTGGAATTGACGCTGGCACGGGTTATTTGGCCGCTGAGGCGGTTACGGACAAAAATATCCCAAGTATTGTTGGTGTCCCCTGGCACCAGATTGCTGGCCGCCGATTCAAAGCTGATAAAATTGCCATCGGCACTGATCATGGGCCGATAACTGGAACCTAAGCCATCAGCACCTTGGGCATTGACACTGATACACTGGGTTTTGGCCGTTTGCCGGTCATGGAGGAAAATATGCGGCCCGAACGATGAGCAACCGCCGCGAGGGAACACTGGGGCTGTATTAAAAACCACAAAGCGCCCGTCGGCACTGGCGGAAAAGAAATAGACGTTATCTTGTTGGCCTTTACCGTTAGCATCTACCGTTACCCGTGTGGTTTGGCCGCTGGTCATGTCGTGGACATAAACATGGGTAGTTCTTAGATCAAGATTGGAATCAGCCACCAAGGATGTCGCTCCAGATAAAAACGCCACTAGCTTGCCGTCTGCGCTAATCCAAGGTTGATAGCTGTCGGCGTTGGCTTCATCGCCTAGTGAACTGATGCTGGCACGGGTAATAGCACCTGTCAGGCGGTCTTTGACAAAAATATCGGCATAATTGTTGGTGTCGTTGCTGACAAGGTTGCTGGCATGGGAAGAGAAGGCCACATAACGGCCATCGGCACTGATGGCCGGTTCGGCACTGGCGCTGTTGCCTTGCAAACCATTGGCATCGACACTGACGCGTGTAGTCTGGCCTAGGGCAAAAGCTAAGCTTGGCAATAATGCCAAGACCAGATATACCGGTTTGAATACTGGGTTCATAATGGGCTGTCCTTTAGTGGGTAGGAAGTGGCGAACCCAGAGTCTAACACCAAGGATAAGACCGGTTAAAGTGAATATTAACTTGACTTCATCATCAGCTTACCTCCGAGGGGCTTAACAGTCCCCTAATGCTTGTCACCGTCATCAATTCCTATGCCCGTCGAACCGGCTCATCCAATTATCATGGACGAATCCTCGCCCTTAGCCACAGTCCGACGAGGCTGAATCGAACCCCGCAAATAGCTCTCCATCTATTGGTTAACCCATTAGGGTTAGCGTTATGACTGTTGTCTTGTCGGCCACATCGGCGCGGTTAGCCACGAACCGAAAGCCAATGTAAATAATGCCAAAGCGAAAGGTAAATAATACCAGAACGAAAGGTAATTTTTACAAAAGCTTTTGCCGTTAACAATTCATTCACCATTTTTGAATACTCTAGGGCCTCTAATGTTTTTGCATTAGACGTTTAATGTTTATTAACCCTTGAGGAAAAACTATGTACGGTAAAAAATTCCCATTGGCTTTTGCCAAGCCGGATGTGAACCGCCGCCCAATGGGCTTTGGCGGCAGGTCGCCCTACTTTTAATGTTAGCCGCCATTGGTAAGGCCTGTCAAAACGGCAAAACTTAAGTGGCTGTAATTATAGGCCTTGGTGGTTATGTAACTATCGCACACTGAAGCCCTTGAAACCTTTATTTGGCCGTGCGGAATGGACTTTATGAGGACAGTCAATGATTGTTCCGTAACGGTTAACGGTACGCCATGTTTACCCATCAGTCAAAAAACACCATTAACTTTAACGACAACACACCAAATTTAACTTAGGAGTTTGGCATGATTAAAAAATTCACCGGATTGGGGCTATTGCTGCTTGCCCAATTGGCTAATCCTTGTAGCGCGGCAATTAACAACCCTATCGTCTTCGTCACTCAAGTGCCGATACCGGGCGATTTTTGCGCGTTGACATCCACCTTTTGCAATCAACAGGGCGATATTGATAGCAGCGGGCGCGGTGGCGATTTATGGATTCGTTATCCCGATGGCAGCTTAAAAAACTTGACCCAAGCGGCAGGCTTAGGCCAAACAGGTTTGCAAGGCAACCGGAGCATTGCTGTCCGTGACCCTTCGATACATTGGGATGGCAATAAGGTGATCTTTAGTATGGTCATCGGTGCGCCTGCGCATTTTCAAGTCAAACGCTTCAATTGGCAATTGTATGAAATTACAGGCTTGGGAAAGAATGACACGCCAGTAATTACTAAGGTCGCCAAGCAGCCTGCGACTTATAATAATGTCAGCCCGACCTATGGCACGGATGATAGCATTATTTTCGCGTCTGACCGTCCGCGTGGGGGCGCGGCGCATTTATATCCACAATTGGATGAATATGAAGAGGCGCCGACCGTGACCGGTTTGTGGCGCTTGCAACCAACCACAGGTTCGTTGACCATGTTAACTCATGCACCATCGGGCGATTTTAGCCCGATGGTGGACAGTTTTGGGCGGGTTATTTTTACCCGTTGGGATCATTTGCAACAAGACCAACAGGCGGCGGCGGATCGGGCGGGTGGTGATTATGGGACGTTTAATTATGCTAATGAATCAGCCAAGGCCAAAATTTTAAATGACCGTACCGAGGTGTTTCCAGAGCCTATCCGGCGGGACACTATTTCTTTGGCGGGAACTAATCTGACGGGTCATAGCTTTAACCAGTTTTTCCCTTGGCAAATTAACGAAGACGGTACGGAAATGGAAACTGTCAACCATATTGGGCGGCATGAGCTGGGCGGGACATTTGTCGATGCGGTGTTTACCGATGATCCTGATTTAACGTTCCAAATAAATAGCCTCAACCCGAATAAAATCACCAATTTTTTCCAGATTAAACAAGACCCAACCAACCCCAATTTTTTTATTGGCATCAACGCGCCTGAATTTGGCACGCATGCTTCCGGGCAAATTGTGCGTCTGACCAATGTCGATCCTATCCATAATGCCGATGAGATGCGGATTGATTATCTGACGGATATATCGACTTTTTCGATTATTGGTGAGGGTGAAACGCCGCCACCTGAGGATTCCGGCCATTACCGCGACCCTGCCGTGCTGTCTGACGGTACGTTGATCGCCGCCCATACGGCAGAGACCCGCCAAGACAAGGATGAAGGCTCAACCTCAGCGAATAATGCCAATTCCTTTCCGAAGTCGCGTTATACCTTCCGCCTGCGTACCTTAAAACAGTTGCCGAATGGCACTTGGACAGCCGATCAGCCGTTGACTACCGGCATCACCAAGGACATCAGCTATTTTAGTCCAGACACCTTACGGCATTACTCAACCGAGTTATGGGAATTGCAGCCTGTGGAAGTTAAGGCTCGATTAAGACCGGCCCGCCGTATCGCGTCTTTAGGGGCGCCAGAGCAACAAATTTTGCAACAAGAGGGTGTGAGTGAGGCTAGTTTGCGCCAATTTCTGGAAAGCAAAGGCTTGGCGTTGGCGATTATGCGCAATGTCACACAACGTGACCATAGCGACAAGCAACAGCCTTATAACTTGGCGGTGGCCGGTTCGGCAACACAAACTTTGGGCAATTCAGGCAAGCTTTATGAAGTGGCGCATTTCCAAGCCTTCCAAGCCGACCAGATTCGGGGCTTGTTTGGTTGTTGCGGTTCGACCACGCCGAAAGAGGGGCGGCGGGTGCTAGGGGAGCCTTTGCATAGCGTCACCGCCAATCCACCACTGACTGCGGGCGCACCCAAAGGCAGTGTCAAAATTGCCGGTGACGGTTCGGTGGCGATGTTGTTGCCGACCCGCCGTGCCTTGAGCTGGCAAATCACCGACCCTGCCGGTAAGTTTGTCGTCCGGGAGCGTAACTGGCTGACCTTGCAACCCGGGGAAATCCGTACCTGCCCCGCCTGTCATGCACCGAATACGGCGGATCAGGCAGGACGGCCAGCAGTCACCAATCCACCCGAAGCGTTACGCCAAATGTTGGTCTTTTTGAAAGCGAACGGCAGTTTGCAATAGGCTAAAAGCACCGCCGTCTTGCCAGTAACCCTTAACTGGCAGGGCGGCGGAACCGTCAAGCAGGGGAAACGATCACGCCGTCACTAAATGCTTCCAGTCGGTTTTTACCCATAGCGGCTCCTGTTAAGGGCTTTATATTGGCAAATCCCCATCAAGATGAGGTTTGTTTGCGCAAGCGGTCGGCCAACACGCGCATGACATTCAGGGCGAAATACGGGTGTTCTTGGACAAGGAAATTAAAATACTTTTCGTTAATGGCAACCACTTCGCAATCGGTTTTGGCAATGGCATCGGCGTACCTGATTTTGCTGTCGATCAACGCCATTTCGCCAAAAATTTCCCCCGCACCTAGCGTTATCAGCTCTTTGCCATCCAGCACGATACCCACTTCACCCGCCTTAACGTAATACATTTCTTCGCCCACTTCTCCTGAGGCAAATATGGTTTGGCTTGCCGAAAAATTTTTGACGTTTTTGTCGCTGTTCAGCATATTGAAATTGGCGGGTGACGGCATGGAACTTCCTTAAGTTAAGTGGTTTAAAGAGTGATTAACGCATAGTGGGGGAAGCTTAGCAAGCGCAAGCAAGCTTATCTGGGTTCGGTTTATGGGTTATTCCTTTTCGCCATCCCAACCATTGCCTAGGTCTAAGTTGGTGTCATTGCCCCAATTTCCTGAAAAATGGGCTAAGTCTTCCGAAAAAATAATCCGTACTGTCCCATTGCCATCTTCATCATGCCATTGGAACTGTAAGGTGTTAGGGCCTGCGATTTCTGCCTTGACAAGCTCGCCGGCCCGCGTCCTGTCACCTTCTTCAATCACATAAGCGCCGGTTATTTTGTTTACCTTACTGACGCTAAATGTGGTTTTGATGGGGTGGCGGGTCTTGGCGCTGGCGATAACGCCTTGGTAGTCGCCCGTTATCTTAAAAAACCACGGGGCTTGGCTGTCCTCGGTTTCAGCATTATCCGTGGCCTGCGCTTCGCCAGAAAACAGTTTGTCAGGGCCGATGATGCCGATACCCAGCATCGCCATGCCTAGGCTTAAAATGAGCGCTTTTGATGCAGTGCCGGTCACTTTGACCGAAGGGCGGCAAAGGATGATAGCCCTAGGTCGGGCATAGTTTAGCTAGGCTTACAAGGGATGGCAATAATGTGATGCAAGTAATTTTTGATGCGCCACATCAACGCCCTAGCATTTAAACCGCTGGGCGCTTCTGTTTAAGGCAAGCCGCTGACAGGGGGCTTTCCCTGTCAGCAACGCATAGTTAGCGAACCGGGCGCGTTTTCAGCCCCCTTAAAATTTCCCGTAATAGCCTTCTTTCAAGGCATCGAACAAATTCGCGGCGGTATGGATTTCGCCATCGTATTCAATTTCCTCATTGCCTTTAAATTCCACGACCGAGCCATCGTCCAAGGTGAACTGGTAGGTGGTGTTTTCAAGGTCGGATTCTTTGACCAACACGCCTTGGAACACTTCGGGGTTAAAGCGGAAGGTGGTGCAGCCTTTCAGGCCTTGTTCGTAAGCGTATTGGTAAATCGACTTAAAGTCTTCATAAGGGTAATCCGTTGGCACGTTGGCGGTTTTGGAAATGGACGAGTCTATCCATTTTTGCGCAGCAGCCTGGATGTCCACATGTTGCTTAGGGGTCACGTCATCGGCGGCGATGAAATAGGCGGGCAACTTGTGCTTGGGGTTGTCGCTGTACGGCATGGCATCGGCGTTGACCATGTAGCGGTAGGCTAACAGCTCGAATGAATAGACATCGACCTTTTCCTTGGATTTTTTGCCGGCGCGGATAATGTTGCGCGAATAATGGTGCGCAAAGCTCGGTTCTATGCCGTTGCTGGCGTTATTGGCCAGCGACAGGGAAATGGTGCCGGTGGGGGCGATTGAGCTGTGATGAGTAAATCTCGCGCCTATTTCCGTCAATTGTTGCACCAGTTCCGGCTCGATTTTGGCGATTTTCTGCATATAGCGGCTGTACTTGGTGTGCAGGATTTTGCCGGGGACTTGATCGCCTATCTTATAGCCATCGGCCAGCATTTCCGGGCGTTGGTGCAACATTTCGCCAGTGATGGTGAACAGTTGTTCCATAATCGGGGCCGGGCCTTTTTCCTTTGCCAAAGACAAGGCAGCTTTCCAGCCCTCAACCGCCAGCACTTTGGTGGCCTCTTCGGTGAATTCTAAAGAAGGGGTGTCGCCGTATCTCATGCCCAACATCGTGACGGTGGAGCCTAAGCCCAGATAGCCCATGCCATGACGGCGTTTGCTGGTGATTTCCTCACGCTGTTTTGCTAAGGGCAAGCCGTTAAGCTCTACGACATTGTCCAGCATTCGGGTGAAGATTTTGATGGTTTTGCGGTAAGTGTCCCAATCGAAATAAGCATCGGCGGTGAACGGCTTTTTGACGAAGCGGGTAAGGTTGATGGAACCTAGCAAGCAACTGCCGTAAGGTGGTAATGGCTGCTCACCACAATTACCTGTAGCTAGGCCATTAAATACTAGTGTATTTTTATCATCCTGAGTGGTATCAAAAACAGCTTCCCTGCCGATATGTTC